>NZ_JBCFQK010000010.1:0-128872 GCF_041729735.1 Flavobacterium magnesitis
ACGTTTTTTCCAAATCGGAATTGCTGAGGCAAACATGATTGGAATTGCTGCTGGATTAACTATTGGTGGAAAAATTCCTTTTACAGGAACTTTTGCTAACTTTTCTACAGGAAGAGTTTACGACCAAATCCGTCAATCGGTTGCTTATTCTGATAAAAACGTAAAAATCTGTGCTTCTCACGCTGGATTAACTTTAGGAGAAGATGGAGCTACACACCAAATCCTTGAAGACATCGGTTTGATGAAAATGTTACCAGGAATGACTGTAATCAACACTTGTGACCACAACCAAACAAAAGCAGCTACAATTGCATTAGCCGATCACCATGGCCCTGCTTACTTGCGTTTTGGACGTCCGGTTGTACCTAACTTTACTCCTGCTGACGAGCCTTTCATCATTGGAAAAGCAATTATGCTAAACGAAGGTACTGATGTAACTATTGTTGCTACAGGTCACTTGGTTTGGGAAGCTTTAATTGCTGCTGAGAAATTAGAAGAAAAAGGAATTTCTGCTGAAGTAATCAACATCCACACGATTAAACCATTAGATGCAGAAGCTATTTTAAAATCGGTAGCTAAAACAAAATGTATCGTAACAGCTGAAGAGCACAACTACCTTGGTGGTCTTGGAGAAAGCATTTCTGGTGTATTAGCATTAAACAATACTACTCCACAAGAATTTGTGGCTGTTCAAGATAGTTTTGGTGAGTCTGGAACTCCTGAGCAATTAATGGAAAAATACAAGCTAAACAATCAAGCTATTGTGGAAGCCGTAGAAAGAGTTATTAAAAGAAAATAATTTGATTCTGAATTATACAAAAAAAGCTTCGATTTCTATCGAAGCTTTTTTTATGCTTTATTTTTTCACTACTAATCGGAAACCTTCTCCGTGAATATTTAAAATTTCAACATCTTCGTCTAGTTTTAGATATTTTCTTAATTTAGCAATGTAAACATCCATACTTCTAGAAGTAAAATAGTTGTCATCTCTCCAAATTTTAGTCAAAGCCAATTCTCTTGGCATTAAATCATTTTCGTGAAGAATCAACATTTTTAATAATTCATTCTCTTTTGGAGATAATTTAACTGGCTCTTCACCAGCAAAACTCAAGAAACGCAATTTAGAGTTCAAATGGAACTTACCAATTGTAAATTCAAAAGGAACTTGTTCTGCTTTTACATCAGACGCTTTTCTTTGAATAATGGCTTTAATTTTCATTAATAAAACTTCTGAATCAAAAGGTTTATTTAAATAATCATCTGCTCCTGCTTTGTATCCTTTTAAAACATCTTCTTTCATTGATTTTGCAGTAAGAAAGATAATTGGCACTTCGGCACTTTTCTCTCTTATTTCTTTTGCCAATGTATACCCATCTTTATAAGGCATCATTACATCCAAAATACACAAATCATAAGAATCCTTTTTAAATTTCTCAAAACCTTCCATTCCATTTTTTGCTAATGTAACATCAAAGTCATTTAGCATCAAATAATCTTTTAGAACAGCTCCAAAATTTAAGTCATCTTCTACTAAGAGAATTTTTTTATTTATATTTTCCATATACTAATTTATTAGAGGTAATTTTATAATGAAGGTACTTCCTTTTCCCTTTTCGCTTTCTACATAAACTTGACCATTATGGTCTTCAACAATTCTTTTTACATAAGCTAAACCTAAACCATGTCCTTTAACATTATGTAAATCTCCAGTGTGCTCACGGTAAAACTTTTCAAAAACTCTTTTTTGAGCCACTTTACTCATTCCTAACCCTTGATCTTTTACTTTTATCAGAATCATATCTTTAATATTTTCTGTATAAATATCAATCTTAGGTGTCTCTGGCGAATATTTTATTGCATTTTCTAAAATGTTTACAATAACATTTGTAAAATGCACTTCGTTGATTAAAACTGTGGTTCTAGCTGCTTCAAAATGATTACTGATTTGTCCTTCTCTATCTTGCAAAATTAAATTTACATGTTCGATAGCATCATAAATCACTTCTTCAACATTGCTTGATCCTTTTTCTATATCGAGTTCTTTTTTCTCTAACTTAGAAATTCGCAATACATTTTCAACCTGAGCGTGCATTCGCTTATTTTCATCCCTGATCATTTGCAAATACCTGAAAACCTTTTCTTTGTCTTCAATAATTTTAGGGTTTTTTATAGCGTCTAAAGCTAAATTTATAGTAGCGATAGGCGTTTTAAACTCATGCGTCATATTATTGATAAAATCTGTTTTTATCTCTGAAATCTGACGTTGACGAATTAACTGATTCAATGCGCTTGTATATGCAATTAAAATAATTAATGTAAATACAATCGATAAAATGGTAATACTTATTAATTCTGACAGAATAAATTTTTTCTTGTTTGGAAAAGTAACTGACAAACGGTATTTCTCAACTCCTTCATTATCAGCAAGTATCGGAACAGTGTAAGTTGCTTCTTTATCAACTTGAAAATTATCCGATTTTATTTTTGTCTGAGTGCCATTACTTTGAATCCCAAATTCAAATTTTGTATCAACTCCATGTTCAACCAGCTCTTTCTTCAAAAGAGCTCTTAATTTTTCTTTTGAAATCCTTTCTTCAATAGATAATGTTGATGCGTAATCCTTGTATGAAATTTGCAATTGCGCTTTATTCAAAACATCCAGAGTTCCATCTTTATAATCCTTTAAATCAGGCAGTACACTCTTGTTTAAACCTGAATTGTCAACAACATTGTTGCTATTGTATACCTCAGTTAATCTTTTAGAACTGAAACTTTTAAATCCATCTGAATTAAATTTTTTATTAAATAATGATCCATTGTAATCGTATTTTTCAGATGAGATACTGTTTTTATAAACTATAGTTTTATTGGTTTTTGTATTTCTTTGCACAAATAAAATCTCTAATAAATCGCTTTTTTCAGGGATTTTACCCGTACTATCTTTTATTTGATTGATTTTATTATAAAAACTAAACTCTTCTTGCTTTTCAAGCTTATCAGCCACATTATCAATTACCTGAGTAACATGATATGTGAACTGTTCATCATTATTTTTAAATGAAGTATTAAACCAATACACCTGAACGAGTATAATCCCTATTAGAGACAAACTCATCAATAAAACAAGAAATTTAAAAAACAATTTATTCATCAAAACAAAATTAACTTTTTAACACTATAGTTGATAATGTATTAACCAAACATTAACACCTAGTTCTCTTATTAATTAATCGATAAAATTTTAAGAAATTCTTCGATTTTTATTTTAGCCAAATTAATATCCATATTTTCAACCACAAAATCACTTTTTGCAATACGTTGTTCATCGGTCCATTGAGCTTTGATTCGCTTCATCACCTGTTCTCTATTACTGCCATCTCTTTCTAAAACTCGAGAAATTCTAGTTTCTACAGGGGCGGTTACCGTTACAATGGTATCAAAATCAATATAACTCCCACTTTCGAATAAAATTGCCGACTCATATACTACAAATGGAGAATCAGTATGTTGTTCTAACCAATTTTTAAAATCTTTTTTAACCGCGGGATGCACAATAGCATTGAGCGCTTTCAGCTGGTCTGGATTATTAAATACAATTTCGGCTAACTTTGCTCGGTTCAATTGGTCTTCTTCAACAATATTTGTTCCAAACTTTTCTTGAATCGCTTCTAAAATTTCTTGCTGTTGCATTACTTTTTTACCAGCATCGTCAGCTATATAAACAGGAACGGCAAGCGAAGCTAAATAATTAGCAATAGTAGTTTTACCACTTCCTATTCCACCTGTTAATCCTATAATTTTTGACATAATTATTTTTTAAAAAACAAATAAGGAAAAGCTTCTTGTGGCTTTTTCTTTAAAATAATAATTTTAATATACGATTCTAAAAACCCTAAACCATAACCTAAAAACTGTTTCCAAACTGCTGTTACCGATAGATAACCTATTTTAATACTTCTATTTTTATAAGCTGAAACCATGAAAATCACAAAAAAATAAACACAATATAATTTAGCTAAAAAATCATAAGTAAAAATCAATAAAGCAATTGAGAGTGCTAACCCAATAACAAATACTGTTGGAAAAAAGAACGTTAATTTATTGTATTTAGGGTACCAACTATTTAAAATTGGTCGCGCTTTACCAAACTTATTTACCTGAACAGAAAATTTATCCCAATCAATTCTTCTTTTATGATATACGTAAGCTTTCGAAAAAAGTTTTGTTTCAAAACCTAAATTCCATAATCGAATGGATAAATCAGGATCTTCGCCTGGATGAATGTTTCCAAATCCTTTAGAAGTTTCAAATGCTTTACGGGAAATTCCCATGTTAAAACTACGGGGTTGAAACTTATCTATTTTTTCCGAACCACCTCTAATTCCGCCAGTAGTTAGGAAAGAAGTCATTGCAAAATTAATTGCCTTTTGAATATTCGAAAAACTATCTAATGCTCTGTCAGGACCGCCAAAACAGTCAACATAATTTGCTTTTAAAGCCTTGTCAACTTCTGTTAAATATTCGACAGGAATGATACAATCTGAATCAAAAATGATAAAATAATTACCTTTGGCCACTTTCATTCCATAGTTTCTAGAATCTCCAGGCCCTGAATTTTCTTTATAATAATAAGAAATGATCAATTTGCTTTTATACTGATTGACAACATCTTCACAGCGAATTGTAGAACCATCTTCTACAATTACAATTTCAAAATCTTCTTTATAATCTAATTTTGACAAACTTTCTAAAAGCTCATCAACTTCGTCTGGACGATTATATACGGGAATAACCAAAGAAAAATACATATTCTTAAAAGCGGTATTAATTATACAATATAAATGTAATATTTTAACAAAGATAGGCTTTAAACAATAATGCGCCTTATTTTAAATGCTTTTATACACTTAAAATAAGACGCATTACCAATAAATTATTCTTTATCTTTTTTCGAAATAAAATTAGGCGATACTTTCCACCTGAACCATTTCGTCGGCTTCAGCTTTGTAATCTACTCCAGCCAAATCAAAACCAAATAAATTATAGAAATCTTTTCTGTATCCTTCTAAATCTCCTATTTCAGCTAAATTTTCAGTAGTTGCTTGTTCCCATAATTGAGCCACTTGAGCCTGAACATCTTCACGCATTTCCCAATCGTCAATACGGATTCTACCTTTTTCATCTACAGGAACTTCTCCTCCCGTGTACAATCTTTGTTGGTACAAACGTTGAATTTGCTCAATACAACCTTCGTGAATTCCTTCTGCTTTCATTATTTTGTACAATAAAGAAATATACAAAGGAATTACCGGAATTGCTGAACTCGCCTGAGTCACCAATGCTTTGTTAACCGAAACATACGCTTTTCCGTTAATATCAGCTAAACTATCTGAAATTTCGAAAGCTGTAGCCTCCAAATGGTCTTTTGCGCGACCAATTGTTCCTTTTCTATAAACCGCCTCAGTAACTGATGGCCCAATATAAGAATAAGCAACAGTTGTAGCTCCAGGTGCTAATAAATTCTCTGCTTTTAAAGCATCAATCCACATAGCCCAGTCTTCACCTCCCATTACTGCAATTGTATTTTCGATATCATCACCACTGCATGGCTCTATAGTAACTTCAGAAACTTTTCCTGTATGAAAATCTACTGTTTTATTTGTAAAAGTACTTCCGATTGGTTTTAAAACCGAACGGTGCGTAACTCCCGTATTTGGATTGGTACGAACTGGAGAAGCTAAACTGTAAATAATTAAATCAATCTGACCTAAATCAGCTTTGATCAAGTCTAAAGTTTCTCTTTTTACTTCGTTCGAAAAAGCATCTCCATTGATACTTTTTGCATACAAACCTGCTTTTTGCGCTTCTTTTTCAAAAGCTGCAGAATTGTACCAACCTGGTGAAGCTGTTTTTCCAGCTACTGGTGGTTTTTCAAAAAACACTCCAATAGTTGCTGCATCAGAACCAAAAGCACTTGAAATTCTTGAAGCCAAACCAAAACCTGTAGAAGCACCGATTACCAATACTTTTTTAGCGCCATCAATAGCTCCTTTTGATTTAACATACTCAATTTGATTTTTAACACTTTGCTCACATCCAGCCGGGTGTGCTGTCAAGCAAATAAATCCTCTCATTCTAGGTTCTATGATCATAACGTATCAATAATTATATTTTTATTTATTTTTTTTAGCGAATAAAACAATGACATGTGCCGAAAAGGCTATCATTTTGGATGGCAAATATAGGGCATTTTTTTAGTTCAACAAGGCTTTTGCATGATTTAGAGCCGAATCAGAAACAATGGTTCCTGACAGCATTTGTGCAATTTCTACAACGCGTTCTTCATCAGTCAATAACTTTAATTCAGATTGTGTATCATCAGCTACTGTTGATTTAAACACTTTAAAATGCACATCACCTTTTGCTGCAATTTGTGGTAAATGAGTAATGGCGAAAATTTGCATTTTCTTGCTCATTTCTTTCATAATCTCTCCCATTTTGATAGCAATTTCCCCAGAAACTCCTGTGTCAATTTCATCAAAAATTAAGGTTGGTAATTTTGAATATTGGGCTAAAATAGCTTTTACTGCAAGCATAATTCTAGACATTTCTCCTCCCGAAGCTACTTTTTTCAGCAATCCAAAATCAGTACCTTTATTAGCCGAAAATAAAAATTGCAATTCATCTTTTCCATTAGCAAAATAACTTTCACCTTGCCTAACTTCAATATTAAAACGAACGTTTGGCATTCCTAAAGTAGCCAAAATAGCTATCATTTTTTCAGACAAAACAGGAATCGCCTCAATTCTATTATTATGAATAGTGGTTGCCAAAGCATCTAATCTTTCTGATTTTTCTTGAATTGTAGCATTCAAAAGCGTAATTTCTTCTTCAATATTCCCTAATTCAACCACTTCGTTTTCTAATTTGGTTTGAATTAACAACAACTCCTCTACAGTAAGCACCTGATGCTTTTTTTGCAAATTATAAATCAATTGTAACTTTTGATTGGTTTGTTCCAATTGTTCAGGATCGAAAACTATTTTTTCAGAATGACGATTCATTTCATCTGAAATATCGTCAAATTCGATGGCTAAACTTGTAATTCGTTCCAATAACTCTTGATATTCGGAAGAAAAAGGAGCTATTTTTTGAATCGCCGTTTTAATTTCTTTTAGATTACTTAAAACACCAAATTGCTCTTCATTGGCAATAGCCAATGATTTATCGATAGCTTCTTTGATGATTTCAACATTGTTGAGTTTTTCAAAAACACTTTCTAATTCTTCTTGTTCACCTGATTTTAATTGGGCAGTAAGCAATTCGTTCAATAAAAAAGTATGGTACTCTTGTTCTTTATTGGATTCGCTTTGTCTTTTAATGAGCGAATTCAATTGTGTTTTATCTGATTTGTAGCTTTTAAGAAGTGATTGGTAATCCGAAATAATTCCTGAATTTGCAGCAATAGCATCAATGATATCAAACTGAACATTCTCATCTGTCAATTCACGAGTTTGTTGCTGCGAATGAATATCCAATAAAAACACACCTAAATCCTGTAATTCTTGTAGGTTTACAGGACTATCATTAACAAAAGCACGCGATTTTCCCGAAGGAAGAATTTCTCTTCTTATGATGGTTTCGTTTTCAAAATCCAAATCATTAGCCTCAAAAAAAGCAGCTAAATTGTATTTTGAGATATCAAATTGTGCTTCAATAATACATTTTTCTTCTTTGTTTTTCAACGAAGTCAAATCGGCACGTTTTCCTAAAACCAATCCCAGCGCACCTAAAATAATGGATTTCCCTGCACCTGTTTCTCCAGTAATAATCGAAAATCCTTTAGAAAAATCAATAGTTAATTTCTCTATTAAAGCATAATTTTTTATAGATAGCGCAGTAATCATTAATTGTTTTTATTTATGTAGTTGTGGGAAGTAAATTTAAGAAATCAAAAATAACTAATATTTTAACATGGCCCATTTTGAAGAATTCATAGGCGAAATTTTATTTAAATTCTCAACTAAATCAGTAATTGTTATACTTGGTCCTCCTGAGAAAATAGATGCAACTTCATCTGATTTTGCATCAAAAAATACACGTGTCAAATAAGCATTAGGCTTTGAATTGTACAATTTATTTAGAGACAACAAAGCCGTTTTTATTTTTTCTTTTGCCAATTTCGAATTTTCAGTCATCATATCCAAACCTTGGTGGTAATCGAATACCGTTTTTCTAATTTCATTATAAGTGGGCGACAATAAATCAGTAATTAAAAAATAACGGTTTTGGTTACCATCTAACTGACTCCAACCTTTGTAATTGCTTTGTTGAGCAACGGTAGCAATGGTTTGTGCAGTTTGAAAATAAGGATCGCCAGATTTAAATTCGAATGTTTCCCGATCCATTCCAATAATCATATAAGTATAAAAGGAAATAACCGAAACCAAATTAGACTGAAACGAATTAACATTAAAAATTAAATTTTCAAATTCTGTGTAAGTAAAACCAAAATCCTTATCGTTAATATTCAATACCGGAGTTTCATAAGAAGAATTAAAAACAGGACGCGAGGATTGTACCTGAATAGTTGCCGTAAATTGGTCAGAACTATGCGACATCAAAGTAATATACATAGAACAATCAATCTTTTCTTGCTGTTTGTAACTTTGCTCCGTCCAATCGGTTTTATTTATAAACTCATTTAAAGAAGTTTCTAGTGTTTTATAAACTTGCTGGTTGGGATTACCCATTTTTTGAGCATTCACCGTAACTGTGCAATTCAATTGTTGTGCCTGAACAAAACCAAAGCTTAAAAACAAAAAGAGAACAACTATCTTATTCATAAAAATGGGCTATTACTTTATTTAAAATATCATCAGCAACCGCTTCTTTGGATTTTAACTCCATCGGCTCTATTTTAAAATCTTTATCAATAAAAGTAACTTTATTGGTTGTTTTTTGAAAACCAGCTCCTTCATCTTGCAAAGAATTTAAAACAATCAAATCTAAGTTTTTTTTCTGGATTTTAGCCTTCGCATTCTCAATTTCATTCCCAGTTTCTAAAGCAAAACCAATTAAAAATTGCTGTTTTTTAGCTTTTCCTAATGATAATAAGATATCTTTTGTTTTTTCGAGTTCGATAACAAAATGATCTTCAGCTTTTTTTATTTTTTGTTCCGCTACATTTTTGGGTTTATAATCTGCAACTGCTGCAGCTGCGATTGCTACATCTACATCAACATAATAGTGATGGCAAGCATCATACATTTCTTGTGCCGAAACTACTTTAATCACTTTTATCAAAGAATGATTTGCAACACAATGTGTTGGTCCAGTAACCAAAATAACCGAAGCGCCTAAATTAGCCGCACTTTTTGCAATATCAAACCCCATTTTTCCAGAAGAATGATTCCCAACAAAACGCACTGGATCGATAGCTTCGTAAGTGGGACCAGCTGTAATTAATATTTTTTTACCTTTTAGGGGCAACTTGCTTTCTAAATCGGCTTCAAGGAAAGCAATGATGTTTTCAGGTTCAGCCATTCTTCCTTCACCAGATAAACCGCTGGCTAATTCTCCGCTTTCGGCAGGAATAATGGTATTTCCAAATTGTTCTAAAGCTGTAAAACTAGAAAGTGTAGAAGGATGTTTGTACATGTCTAAATCCATTGCTGGAGCAAAATAAACAGGACATTTTGCCGATAAATAAGTCGCAATAAGTAGATTGTCGCAAGTACCGTTTGCCATTTTAGACATGGTATTCGCCGTTGCAGGTGCAATAAGCATTAAATCAGCCCAAAGCCCTAATTCTACGTGATTATTCCATTTTTCATCTTCTTCGTCTTGATTAAAAAATGTGGAATAAACTGGATTTTTAGATAAGGTGGATAAGGTAAGTGGAGTTACAAAATCCTTAGAAGCAGGTGTCATTATCACTTGGACATGTGCACCTGCTTTTATAAAAAGTCGTACTAAAGACGCTGTTTTATAGGCGGCAATTCCGCCAGAAACTCCTAGCAAAATCTTTTTACCGCTTAAAACTGACATAGTATTTTATTTATTTGATTCTCTGTGATAAATTTTACCATCTAACCATTCTTGTACTGCTAAAGCATGTGGTTTAGGTAATTTTTCATAGAATTTAGAAACCTCGATTTGTTCTTTATTTTCAAAAACTTCTTCAAGACTGTCATTATATGTAGCAAATTCTTCCAATTTTTCAGTCAATTCTTTTTTAATTTCAGAATTGATTTGGTTTGCTCTTTTAGCCATAATGGTAATTGCTTCATACACATTTCCAGTAGGTTGCTCAATATGCGTTTTATTATACGTAATTGTATTTACTGGAGCATTCGTCTTTTTTAAATCCATGACTTTTATTTATTTAGTATATTTTTGTAATTCTTGTTCAACACGAGCATACATCTCGTCTGCTTTTTCTTTATATTTTGTATCAGTATTGAATTTTATCAAATTTTGATACGATGTTTTTGCAACATTCAATCGCTCTTGCATTTTTTCAGGTACACTATTAATCCCTAATTGGTATGCTGAATCTAATTTGTAATACAATGCATCTTCTTTGAATTTAGTTCCAGGATAATCTATAATAAAATTATCAAAAGCAACTATTGCTGATTTATAATCAGAGATGGTATTGTAACTTTTAGCATTTTCGTATACTTTCAATTCAATTTTTTCAGATAATAACTTTGTTAAACCATTTGCCTCAGCTAAATATTCTGAATTTGGAAACCGATCAATAAAGGCTTGTAATTTTTCAATTGCTTTAAAAGTATCTGCTTGATCTAAACTATATGTTGGTGACAAAATAGCATAACTTTTAGCTCCTAAAAAAGAAGCTTCTTGAATTTTTGCACTTTTTGGATATCCAGATGCAAAACTTTCAAACTGATAAGCTGCTAAATAATATTGCTTTGTTTTATAATATGACTGAGCATACATGTAAAACAATTTTTCTGCCTGAGGTTTTCCTCTGAATTCTGGAGCTATTTGTTCAAAAAGACGAAGTGCTTTTGAGTATTTAGCCTGTGCATACAAAGTATCTGCCATAGCAAATTTCACCGCAACATTTTCACTTTTTAAAGCTTTTTGGTATTCATTACATGAACTAAAAAGAACAACAAGAAGCAATAAGGATACAATTTTTTTCATTATTTTGTTTGTTTTTCTAATACAGGCTAACTAAAGCCTATAAAAAATCATACCAAGTTTCGGTGGCAAATTTAGTTATTAATTTAGCGACTACAAAATATTTCTTAGCTTAAAAAAATACTTGCAAAAAGCTTCTATTTATCTATTTTTTGTACAAATTCGTTTATTCTGTTTTGCAAATCTTCATCTACACTTACTAATGGCAAACGCACTGTATTATCAGCAATTCCTAAAGCCTGAAATACTTGTTTGATTCCCGCTGGATTTCCTTGTTCGAAAATCATATCGATACAATCAGATAATAAATATTGAGATTTAAAAGCTTCATCGACTTTACGATTCAAACCTAAACGAATCATTTCTGAAAATTCTTTTGGAAAACCTTGAGCAATAACCGAAATCACTCCAGAACCACCAGCTAAAACTGTTGCCAGCGCCGTCATATCATCACCAGAAATCACATGAAAATCTTTTGGTTTGTCTTTTAATAATTGCATGGCTTGAACAATATCACCCGCTGCTTCTTTAATAGCAACAATATTTTTAAAATCATTTGCTAAACGCAAAACAGTTTTAGGCAACATATTACTTGATGTTCTACCAGGAACATTATATACAATTACAGGAATTGGAGAAGTCTCAGCAATAGCTTTAAAATGTTGATAAATTCCTTCTTGTGATGGTTTATTATAATAAGGAGAAACGGAAAGAATAGCCACATAAGGAGACATATCTCTTGTTTTCAATTCCTCAACTAACTTCATCGTATTATTACCTCCTACTCCTAAAACCAATGGTAAACGACCATTATTAGCTTCAATAACGGTTTGAATAACTAATTCTTTTTCGTCATTGCTAAGTGTTGCATTCTCTGCAGTAGTTCCTAAAATAACCAGATATTCCACTCCACCATCCACAGAAAAGTTTACCACTCTTTTTAACGCTTCGGTATCGATTGAAAAATCTTCTTTGAAAGGAGTCACTAGAGCAACACCAGTTCCTATTAATGATTGCATGTTTTTAAATTATATTTTGTTTAATATTTTTAAATACTTAAATAATTCTTGGACAAAAACTTTATAATTTTCCAGATTAGTATTAATCATAAAATTATTCAAACGCTTGTCTATTGTTGAAAAACCAACTTTAAATTTAGCTTTCGATTCGTGAGTAACCACAAGCAAAATTGCCTTTTTAACATCATAATAACTCACTAACAAATCAAATTCCTTAGCGATAAAATCATTAACCGCTTGGTTTTTAATTTGTGCTTTCCAATTTAAATGGCTGGATTCTAATTTTGTTACAGTAGTTGCTAAATTTACATTTGATTTACTTTTATAAACCAGTAATTCAATGTTTTCTTTTGCAATTCCGTTTGCTGTAAATTCTTCAATTAAAAATTGAGTATTAGCAAAATGACTTTCATCTACAATTAATCCTATTGTTTTTATATTACCAGAAAACAAGCTACTTTTTACATTAAGTAAGCTGTTTTTTAATATTTTCTTTATCGAAAATCCTTTTAAGTAATTTAAAAACATAACTTATCCTTATTGGTAAACAAAATTAATTAATTAAGTCACACTATAGCTGGCAAATCTAAAAAAGTATAACGATGATTTGAAACTTTTTGTTAAATTCTTAACACTTATTTTCGAATACAAATAGTAGAATTAATTACATTGTACATTAACTGGAAAGTATCATATCCATAAACTCCGTTTCCGAAACAATAGGAATATTCAATTTATTGGCTTTGTCGAGTTTAGCAGGCCCCATATTATCACCGGCCACCACATAATCGGTTTTAGAAGAAATAGAACTCCCTACCTTTCCACCATTGTCTTCTATAGCTTTTTTTAATTCATCTCTCGAAAACTGAGCAAAAACTCCCGAAACCACAAAGGTTTTCCCTTCTAATTTATTAGTAGCATTCGGATTTATTTTTTCAACAATTTCAAATTGAACACCATAATTTTTTAAACGTTCAATTATGATTTTATTTTCTTCATTTTCAAAAAAATCAACAACACTCTTTGCAATTCGTTCTCCAATTTCATCTACCAGAACTAAATCCATCAAAGTAGCTTTGCTCAAAGCATCAATATTTTTATAATGCTTCGCCAATTTTTTAGCCACCGTTTCCCCTACATAACGAATTCCTAACGCATAAAGTACACTCTCAAAAGGAATACTAGTCGATTTTTTAACTCCGTTAACCAAATTCTCAGCCGATTTCTGAGCCATTCTTTCCAAAGGCAAAATATGAGCTACTGTCAATTCGTATAAATCAGCATAATTTTGAACCAATCCATTATTAAATAGCAAAGCCACCGTTTCCCCTCCTAAACCTTCAATATCCATTGCTTTTCTCGAAATATAATGCTGAATTCTTCCAATAATTTGCGGTGGACATCCATAAAAATTTGGACAATAATGATTGGCTTCTCCTTCATTTCGAACTAATTCCGTTTGACATTCAGGACAATGTGTAATGTATTCTGTTGGTACAGAATATTCAGGACGTTTAGTTAAATCAACTGCAATAATTTTTGGAATAATTTCTCCTCCTTTTTCAACAAAAACAGTATCTCCAACACGAATATCTAATTTTTTAATTTGATCAGCATTATGCAAAGAAGCACGTTTTACAATGGTTCCTGCCAACTGAACTGCTTTTAAATTGGCCACAGGCGTTATAGAACCCGTTCTTCCTACCTGATACGAAATGGATTCTAACTGAGTAGACACTTGTTCCGATTTGAATTTATACGCCATTGCCCAACGCGGGGATTTCGCCGTATAACCTAATTCTTCCTGGTAATGTAAATTATTTACTTTCACTACAACACCATCAGTCTCATAAGGCAATTGATGACGATGCGTGTCCCAATGATCTATAAAATCAAAAACCTCTTGTAAATTATTAGTCACTTTAGCTTCTCCAGGCACTTTGAAACCCCAATTTCTCGCAGCAATCAAACCATCAAATTGAGAAGTAAAAGGAAGTTTTTCGCCCGCAACAAAATACAACAAACATTCCAATGGTCGTTTAGCAACTTCAGTACTGTCTTGTAATTTCAAACTACCCGAAGCGGTATTTCTAGGATTCGAATAAGGTGTTTCACCAATTTCAATCAACTCCTGATTCATTTTTTCGAAACCAGCAAAAGGCAAAATAATTTCGCCACGAATATCAAATTTTTCAGGATAATTATCTCCTTTTAAACTCAAAGGAATCGAACGAATGGTTTTAATATTATTCGTCACATCATCTCCCTGAAAACCATCTCCACGAGTTACGGCACGAACTAATTTTCCGTTTTCATAAGTAATACTAATCGATGCACCATCGTATTTTAATTCGCAAGTATATTGCAAATCAACATTCCCCAAAACTTTTTGAATTCGAACTTCCCAATCCAATAAATCTTCTTTAGAATAGGAATTATCTAAGGAATACATGCGCTGTCTATGTGCTACCGTTTGAAAATTTTTAGTGATTGTCCCTCCTACTCTTTGTGTTGGAGAATTGGCATCAAAATATTCTGGATGCGCATTTTCTAAATCTTGAAGCTGTTTTAATTTTACATCAAACTCATAATCAGATATTTTTGCATCATCTAATACATAATAATTGTAATTATGAAGATTGAGTTCTTCTCTTAAATTTTGAATTGTATTTAGCACATCCATATAAAAAAAATTGGTCATTTTAGTTTCTGTAAACAGCGCACTAAAATAACCAATTTAAAAGAAAAAACATTCAATTTATGATTCTATAATTGAATTTATTTGTTGGAATAATTGTCCATCACTTAAAAAAGCCCCTTGCTGAATTAATGAAAAAATTGATACATTTCGTTCTTCGGTAAATACTTTTTTACCTACTTTCATTTCTATTGTTTCGGTAAACATATTATCACTCAACCACTGCAATCCGTCTTTGGTCAAGAAATCAATTTCCGGAACTAAGGATTTTAAAACAATCGATTTTACTTCGGTTTCAAAACATTGGAAAAGAAAAATATGATTTTTAGAAAAATGCTCTAAATATTCTGCTTTAGCCAAAACACCTTCCCATATCAAATCAGAAAAAACATCTAGCTCCTGTTCTGCTACTTCTGGTTTTTCTACTTTTATTTTATCCCATTCTGCTTTATCAATAGATTGAGTTGCTAAAAAGTTAGTGAATTCCGGATGCAATTCTTCAAATTGCTCTTTTGTAAGTCTTGTGTATTTCATTTATACTGAACTTGTTTCAGTATCTATTTTGTAAGATACAATATTAATATGCAACAGAATCTGAAATAAATTCAGATTAAAAAAAAATCCCGATCTCGTTTTTGGAACGAGACGGGATTTAAAATATAATTCTTTAGAAATT
This sequence comes from Flavobacterium magnesitis, assembly GCF_041729735.1. Lineage (NCBI taxonomy): Bacteria > Pseudomonadati > Bacteroidota > Flavobacteriia > Flavobacteriales > Flavobacteriaceae > Flavobacterium > Flavobacterium magnesitis. Next base: position 15,569 of record NZ_JBCFQK010000010.1, read on the forward strand.
ATGCTTTTTCAGCAACAATTTCATAAGGTAAATCAACGATAACATCTCTGTGTAATCTTACAGTAGCTGAATATTTTCCAGTACGTTTAACGATTCCAGAAGTTACAAATTTTCTATCGATAGTTTGACCTGCTTTTTCTAAAGCTGCAACGATGTCAATATTTGTGATTGAACCAAATAATTTTTCACCACCTGCTTTTGCAGAAATTTTAATCTCAAGTGCTTTTAAAGCTTCAGCTAATGCTTTTGCATCAGCAACGATTTTAGCTTCTTTGTGCGCTCTTTGTTTTAAGTTTTCAGCTAATACTTTCTTTGCAGAAGAAGTAGCTAATTGAGCAAATCCTTGTGGGATTAAGTAATTACGACCGTATCCGTTTTTTACAGTTACTACATCATCTTTAAAACCTAAATTCTGAACGTCTTGTTTTAAAATCAATTCCATGTTGTTGTCCTTTGTTATAGAAGTTAGTCTCGTTGCATTACAACGAGACAACAACTTTTATTTATATTATTTTAATAAATCGGCCACGTATGGCATTAAAGCTAAGTGACGTGCTCTTTTTACAGCTACAGAAACTTTTCTTTGGTATTTTAATGAAGTACCTGTTAAACGACGAGGAAGAATTTTTCCTTGCTCATTTACAAATTTCAACAAGAAATCAGCATCTTTATAATCGATGTATTTGATTCCTGATTTTTTGAAACGACAATACTTTTTAGTTTTGTTAGTTTCTATATTTAAAGGAGTAAGATATCTGATATCTCCGTCTTTTTTTCCTGAAGCAGATTGTTGTAATGTTGCCATGATAATTAAGCTTTTTGAGATTTAAGTTTTGCTCTTCTTCTTTCAGCCCAAGAGATAGCATGTTTGTCAAGACTTACAGTTAAGAAACGCATAACTCTTTCGTCACGTCTAAATTCAGTTTCAAAAGCAATTAAAACTTCTCCTGATACTTTGAATTCGAACAAATGGTAAAAACCACTTTTCTTGTTTTGGATTTCGTAAGCCATCTTTTTAAGACCCCAGTCTTCTTTAGATACCATTTCTGCTCCTCTACTAGTAAGAAAATCTTCAAATTTGCTTACTGTTTCCTTTACCTGAACATCAGATAAAACGGGATTTAAAATGAAAACAGTTTCATAATGATTCATAAAAAATTTATTTATTTGTTAAATTGGCTGCAAAAGTAAACTTTTAATTCGAATAAAAAAACAAAAACAAACTTTATTCGTTGTACTACAAAAAAAGCCGATAAAGATTAGCATTTGTAAATAAATTACAATACTTTTACTTAGCCAAATCTTAAAATTTAAAAATTATGAAACTTAATTGTGTCGTAGTAGATGATAGTTCGATACAACGGATTATCATCGCAAAGTTAGTAAATAATCACCCAAATCTACATTTAATTGGTGATTTTTCCAATGCAATTGAAGCAAAAAGTTGCATGTCGGTGCATACTGTAGATTTAATATTTCTCGATATAGAAATGCCTGTAATTAGTGGATTTGATTTTTTAGACGGACTAAAAACAAAACCTCAAATTATCTTTATTACTTCTAAAGCGGAATATGCACTTAAAGCATTTGATTACGACGCCACTGATTATCTACAGAAACCTATAGCTGTAGACCGATTTAGCGCATCAGTAAAAAGAGCTATTGATTTGCACTTGCTTAAACAAGACACTAAGGAAGAAGAAGGAGAACACATTTTTATCAAAAGTAATTTGAAAAAACTGAAAGTGTACACTTCAAAAATCAAATGGATTGAAGCTTTTGGAGATTACGTAAGAGTAGTTACCGAAGACGATAGCAACTTGGTTCTTTCTACGATGAAATCTTTTGAAAACGATTTATCAAAAAAGAAATTTGTACGAGTTCACAAATCCTACATTATTAATATAGATAAGGTAGAACGCTTCAATAGTAAGTTTGCTGAAATTGGTACAACTAAAATTCCTTTAAGCCGAAACAAAAAAGAAGATTTAATAAAAGCTTTATCTTATGCATAAAACTACTTAATAAAAATCAACATTTAGCGCTACTTTTATCGCTCTATATTGCACCACATTATCAAAACTATTCAATATTTTTTGGATAGTTTTTTTTGTTCCTATAACCGAGACATTATGAGGAATTTTAATCATTATAGTTCTAATATACTCATTTCTGATTCTATTAATCCCAGGTTCTTCAGGACCTAAAACTGGAATCCCCAAATGCTGACTTAAAACCTGATACAACCACAAAGAACCTTCTTTTAGTTTTTCAAAATCACGATGTTTCAACGTTAGTTTTATAATCCTAAAATAAGGTGGATATTTATAAATTTGACGGTCATACAACTGCTCTTTATACATTCCCTCATAATCATTATTAGTGACCTGTTGAATGATGTTATGCTCTGGATTATAGGTTTGAATAATTACTTTTCCTTGTTTTTCTGATCTACCAGCACGTCCCGCCACTTGAGTCATGGTTTGAAAACTTCTTTCGAAAGCCCTAAAATCTGGATGATACAGCATATTATCAGCATTCATGATTCCAACCAGACTCACATTATCAAAATCCAATCCTTTGGCAAGCATTTGCGTTCCTACCATAATATCGATTTCACGATTCTTAAAACTATCGATAATTTTTTCGAAACCAAATTTCCCCCGAGTCGTATCCTGATCCATTCGACCAATTTTTCGCTCTGGAAACAATTGCGTTAATTCCTGCTGAATTTGTTCGGTTCCAAAACCTTTGGTCGTTAAATCAATACTAGAACAACTATGGCAATTAGTAGGTTTAGCAATCGAATAACCGCAATAATGACATCGAAGTTGGCTTTTATGTTTGTGATAGGTCAAACTCACGTCGCATTGTTGGCATTGCGGCACGTGACCGCAAGTCATACATTCTAATAATGGCGAATAACCTCTTCTATTTTGAAATAAAATCACCTGTTCTCCTAAACTTAAAGCCGTAGTAATTCCATCAATCAAAACATCACTAAAATGTCCCGTCATTCGTTTACGGAAATACTTGTCTTTTAAATCTACCAATTCAATTTCGGGCATCATTACATTTCCATAACGCGCTTTAATTTCGACCAAACCATATTTATCTACAGTCGTATTATAATAAGATTCAATACTTGGCGTAGCCGAACCCAGCAAAACTTTAGCCTTAAAAAAACTGGCTAAAACTATCGAAGCATCACGCGCATGATACCTTGGTGCAGGATCTACTTGCTTAAAAGTCTGTTCGTGTTCTTCATCAACAATAATGAAACCTAAATTGGAAAAGGGCAAAAACAAAGCCGACCTTGCTCCTATTACAATTTGCGCTTTTTCTGAATTTTGCAATACCTGATTCCAAACTTCCACACGCTCATTATTACTGTATTTCGAATGAAAAACAGCAACTTTATTTCCAAAATGTGCTTGCAATCGGGTTACTAATTGAGTGGTCAATGCAATTTCTGGCAACAAATACAAAACCTGTTTTTCTGTTGCCAGAAATTCTTCAATCAGTTTAATATAAATTTCGGTTTTTCCACTCGAAGTCACTCCGTGTAAAAGACAAACTTCTTTTTCCAGAAAACTAGTATTGATTTCTTCAAAAGCTTTTTGTTGCGCCGGACTTAATTGTAATTGATTCGAATTAGAGTCTCCTGTAAAATTGACACGATCTTGCTGCAACAAATAATCTTCGAAAATTTCTTTATCAATCAAGGCTTTTACCACCGCTGAAGTAGCATTCGAAGTTTCTACTAATTTCTTAACCGAAATTGGTTTTTTCTTTTCAGTTGCACTTAATTGAAAATAAGTCAAAACGATTTCTTTTTGTTTATTGGCATTTTTTAAAACCTCCAACAAATCATTCAATCCCTGACTGGACTCGTATTTAGAATGCAGGCGAATGTATCTCACCAATTTAGGTTTATAACTTTCCTGCATTTCGTCTTGGAGAACCAAGACATTTTTATCAATTAGTTTTTGAATAATTGGAAAAACATTTTTCTTATTCAAAATCCCAATAATATCTTGTAATTTTAAAGACGATTGTTGTTGCAGCGCCTGATAAATCAAAAACTCATCATCCGTAAGTTGACTTTCGTCTACAAAACCACCTATTTTTTGTGTAATCAAAGTTTCATTTTCCAATAGCAAAGCACTTGGCAAAGCACCGCGATAGACATCGCCAATGGCGCACATATAATAATCTGCAATCCAGTGCCAATGTTTAATTTGATTTTCGGTTACTATTGGTTTTTCATCAAGAATTTGATGAATTTCTTTGGCTTCGTATAAAGTAGGTTTATCCTGGTGTAAATTGATTGCTAAAGCGGTGTAAATTTTACTTTTCCCAAATGGAACCGCCACTCGCATTCCTTTTTGAATATAATTATATTCAGCTTCAGAAACACTATAAGTGAATGTTTTAGCAAGAGCCAACGGTAAAATTACTTCAACAAAATACATTTATGATACTTATTCTTTTTAATACTAAATCTTGGTTTACAGTATTTATAAACTGATTTTTTCTCGTTTTTTCACTTTATTAATCACTTCATTGAGTTCAAAACCCAGCAACAAAATCATGCAGTTAATCCAGATATAAAACATAACAATCAGTAAAGTTCCTATAGAACCATACAATTCATTGTATTTTGAAAATTGAATTACCCAAACTCCAAAAAAATACGAACTAATAATGGTTAAAATGGTAGTAAATACAGAACCTATAGAAATAAAAGATCGGGTTTCCTGATTTTTTGTTCCAAATTTAAAAAGCACTGATGTTGTAGTCAAAATCATTAAAATTAAAAATACATAACGCGCCATAACCATAAACGGTATCTTATCGTTAAAAAAATCACGAGCATTGAGCTGCTGAATAAAAACTTCAAAAACAACGATAATTGCTACGGTAATAATCAATAAAAAAGCTAAAAATAACGACAAACCAATTGCTACAAAATATTGGTTAAAAAAACCTCTTTTAACCAGTACGTGTTTAGAATTTTCAAAACCGCCCAAAATAGCATTTAATCCATTTGCCATCAAAAAGACAGATAATAAAAACCCTGATGACAACAATCCAGAATGACTATTATGTAAAATATCGTTGATGATGTTTTTTACAGCATAAAAAGTATTTGGAGGAACCCCATCGGCAACAAATTTCAGGAAATCATCCTGAAAACCTTCAATTGGAATATACGGAATAAGGTTTAAAACAAATAACGCAAAAGGAAACAAAGCCATAAAAAAACTGAACGCAATAGCCCCAGCACGATTTGACAAAGCCCCTTCGGCAATACCAATGACGTACAATTCTATTAAATCATACAAAGGCAATCCACTAAGCCATCTCAGTTTTATGCTTTTGGACCATCTAACAAAATTTCGCAATAAAGGAATCTTATTAAGTTTTTGTTCAATTTCTGCTGACATTCATTTTCTTTTTAATAGAACAATTAGTCTATTGCTTTTAAACTTAAATCCATATTATAAATTGAATGCGTCAAAGCTCCCGAAGAGATATAATTTACACCACATTCAGCATAATGACGGATAGTATCTTCATTGATATTTCCTGATGATTCCGTTAAACTCGCATCACCAATAAAAGCGACCGCTTCTCTAGTCATATCATAATCAAAATTATCTAACAAAATTCTATATACTCCACCTGCAGCCACGATTTCTTTTACTTCATCCAAATCTCTTGCTTCAACAATAATTTTTAAATCGCGATTGGTTTCTTTTAAATATTCTTTGGTTTTGGCTATAGCCAATGCAATTCCGCCAGCAAAATCAATGTGATTGTCTTTCAACATCACCATATCATACAATGCAAAACGGTGATTCTCTCCTCCTCCTATTTTCACAGCCCATTTTTCGGCTACACGAAAACCTGGAGTCGTTTTACGAGTATCTAAAATTTTAGTATTTGTTCCTTCCAATAATTGCACATAACTATTCGTTTTAGTAGCAATAGCCGACATGCGTTGCATCGAATTCAAAACCATACGTTCTGCCTTTAAAATAGACTGAGAACTTCCCGAAACATGAAAAACTACATCTCCAAATTTTACCGGAGCTCCATCTTCTATAAAAGTTTCAATTTTTAAATTAGAATCCACATAATTGAAAATCATTTTTGCAAATGCAACACCTGCAATTATTCCATTATCTTTTACTAAAAGTTTTGCTTTTCCCTGAGCCCTTGCTGGAATACAAGCGAGTGAACTGTGATCTCCATCTCCTACATCTTCCCTGATGGCATTTGCAATTAATAGTTCTAACTCGTTTTGAAATTGTGCTTCGCTAATCATTTTTACTAGAAATTTATATGTTGCTAAAGTAGGACATATTTTGTGGAATAGAAAATTTGTTTCCAAATCACTTAAAATTATTCTAAAGTAATTCTGTCAAAGATTTATGTTTTACATTTGAAAAAATAATTCAATTTTATCAACAAATACAATTATAATGTCTGAAACAACATCTGAAAACAATAAAATAATCGAATTGGTCTCTCAATACATCGATTTGAGTGTAACACCTTTCAATAAACCCGAAAGAACCGTTGTAAAAGTGGATAAGCGCGATCCAATGTACGGAGGAAACGGAATTGTTTTTTTACTACAAATGTTTGACGAAGGCGAATTAACAAACAATCGAATTGGTGCTTATATGGTTTTCTTCAACAAAGGCGACGAAGCGGGTTTTCATACTCATGGAACCCGAAATGAAGAAGAACTTTATATCGTGATGCACGGTGAAGGTGAATATTCGGAAATGACAAAAAAAGAAGGTATTATTCGAAAAAAAACAATCAAAAAAGGAAGTATTACTGCTATGAGTGGCGAAGGTTTTCATTCGCTAATTAACACCACTGATGAAGTTTTAATTGTTTTTGTAATTACCACAAACAACCCAAAATAATTAATCATTACTTTCTAAAATATAATTTGAAGGCGTTTTACCTAAATGTTTTTTAAACATAAAAATAAAGGCGCTCGTGGTTTCATAACCTAAATCGAAAGCTATTTCTTTGATAGATTGTTTTTCGCCTAATCTTTTTATGGCTTCTAATAATTTTAATCGAATGCGCCAATCACTAAAATTCATTCCTAATTCTTTGATGAACAAACGCGATAAAGTTCGGCTACTCATACATGAAATTTCAGCATAATAATCAATGGTATATTTACTGGCAACATCGTTCAGTAAAAGCTGTACCACATTTTTCAACCGAAGATGATTGGTTGTAGGCAAAAAAGTAGCACTGGGTTGAATTAAAGCCAATTCATCTAAAAAAACATCCATAATTCTTCTTTGGGAAACGCTAATCACTTCATTTTTTTCAAAAGAAATGATTTTAAAAAGTAACTGTTTCAAAAACACCGAAATATCAAAGGAAAAACTAGCTGTAGGCAATCCATCTGTAAAAGAAGGATCAATAAAAACGCTATACAAATTCACATCTTTTTGAAACGAAACTTCATGTTCCATTCCGCCTGGAATCCAAAGTCCTTGCAATGGATTTACCACCCAAATTTGATCGTCTACCACTACATTCATCACGCCGCTGGTGGCATAAATTAATTGTGCTCTGGGATGCGCATGTGATAAGCAAACAGCATTGGTAACCATTTCACTATACCCTAAAACAGGAAAATCTGGATTGATTTGGAATCCAAAGTCCACTACTTGATATGTCTGATTATCATTATTCATTGTCCAAATATAGCAATTCCGACAACAACTTTTATTAGCATCTTTGTAAAAAATAATACAGCTGTTATTTTAAAGACCATTAAAATTAAAAAACAACTCATGGAAAACGTTAAAACACATCCTGAAATAGTACAAAAAACAATCTATTCGATACTTTTTACAATTAGCTTTTCTCATTTTATTAATGATTTATTACAAGCCGTAATTCCTTCGGTTTATCCGTTATTCAAAGAGAAATTCAATCTTAGTTTTGCTCAAATTGGTTTAATTACCTTAACATACCAACTTACGGCATCCATTTTACAGCCTTTTGTGGGTATGTACACTGATAAGAATTCGAAACCGTATTCTTTAATGATAGGAATGAGTTTTACCTTAACAGGTTTATTCTTTGTTTCTATAGCAACTAGTTTTTACTATCTGTTAATTGCAGTTGCGTTAATTGGAATTGGTTCTTCAATTTTTCATCCAGAATCCTCCCGTGTAGCTCATTTGGCTTCGGGTGGCAAAAAAGGATTAGCACAATCTATTTTTCAATTAGGTGGTAATGCAGGAAGTGCGATTGGCCCATTATTAGCGGCTTTAATTGTAATTCCGTTTGGACAATTTTATATTATTTGGTTTTGTGCTATTGCATTAATCGGCATTTTAGTTTTGTATAAAATCGCCATTTGGTACAGCGATCAAATGGTATTAAAGCAACAAAATAAGATTGCTCCAGAAAAAATAACTACGCAACATTTATCAAAAAACAGAATTATATTCTCTTTAATAATCTTGCTTGTTTTAATCTTTTCAAAGTATTTTTATTTGACCAGTATTACTAGTTATTACACTTTTTTCTTAATTGATAAATTCCATGTATCTATCCAGCAATCTCAATTTTATTTGTTTGCCTTTTTAGGTGCGGTAGCAGCTGGAACCTTGATTGGTGGACCATTAGGTGATAAATTTGGAAGAAAATATGTGATTTGGATTTCTATTTTAGGCGCAGCTCCTTTTACCCTTTTATTGCCTTATGTTTCCTTATTTTGGGTTGGAATTTTATCCATTATCATTGGATTAATCATTTCTTCTGCTTTCTCGGCAATTCTGGTTTACGCCACCGAATTATTACCCGGAAAAGTAGGTTTAGTAGCGGGATTATTCTTTGGATTTGCATTTGGAATGGGCGGTTTGGGTTCGGCAATTTTAGGAAAATTAGCGGATGACACCAGTATTACTTACGTTTTTACGGTTTGTGCTTTTCTCCCTTTAATAGGAATCATAACGGGTTTCTTGCCTAATATTGAAGGTAAAAAATCTTAATTATTAAATATTAAAACGAATAAAACTCAGGTGTTTCCTGAGTTTTATTCGTTAATTTCCTTTTAGCCGTTTAAAAATACCTTTCATTAAAGCCATTCCGTCTCTCTTTCTTTTAGGAACTTCATGCGCTTTTAAAACTCCGTTTTCATATTTAAAAACATAACTAAAAGCAAATTGCGTTTTCTGTGAATTAGAAGTTAGTAAGCCAAAACGCAAATCGTTAAAATAGAATTGATTTTCGTTTTTTGTAACAATAAACCAGCCTTCACTTATAACTTTCAATTTTTCAAAATCACTATTTCCTGCAAGCTGCTGAGTCAATTTTTTATTTTTTGGATACTTCTTAAAAGAAATGGGTTGTGTATCCAATAAAGAATAATCACCCAGAAAATAGGCGTCTTTAGTAGCTACATTCGCATTCCACAAAATACAATTAAAAGCTGTTGGCTTTACAATTAAATCATCATACGCTATATTTTGTACTTTAAGTGCTTTGTCAAATTGTTGTAAAGCATATAATTTCAAACCAGATGTTAACAATAAATAAAATGAACTCAAATAAATACCAGTAAGCACGTATTTTTTTCGAGAAAAGAAATCATCTTTTTTTCTCCAGGCTAAAATCAGACAAATCAGTAATGGAATGGTATACAAAGGATCAATTACAAAAATAGTTTTTAAGGCAATCCGATCTGGAAGCGGCCAAAAAACTTGTGTTCCCCAAGAGGTAAAAAGATCCAAAAGAACATGTGTGAGTAAGCACCAAAAAACCATTTTAGTTGCTGAACCAAAATTAATTTTATCCCGTTCCATTTTAGTAATTAACCAACCTAAAAATGGAGAGAGCAATAAAAAAAACAATACAGAATGACTTATTCCCCGATGAATAGCTACTCCGTCAACAGGATTCATAAACCGACCTATTACAACATCTAAATCTGGTAATGTTCCCAGAATGGCTCCGTACAAAAAAGTTTTACGTTGTAACTTTTTACCGGCACATAATTCGGCTGTAGCAATTCCTAAAAGAACCTGAGTAAATGAATCCATTAAAAAATATTTTTTACAAAAGTACATTTATACCCGCAAATTGAGGTAATCCTAAAAATCTAAAACTAGTTTAATATCTTTGCCGCTTCGAAAATCATCCTTAAAATGAATATCAAACTCATCGCCATAGGCAAAACGGATAATAAAGCGCTTCAAACCTTAATTGACGATTATACCAAACGTTTGTCTTTTTATATCAAATTTGATTTGGAAATTATTCCTGATATCAAAAATGTAAAAAACTTATCTGAAAGCCAGCAAAAAGAAAAAGAAGGCGAATTGATTTTGTCGAAAATAACTCCAACAGACCAATTAATTTTATTAGACGAAAACGGAAAAAACTTTTCCAGCGTAGGGTTTTCGGAAGAATTACAAAAGAAAATGAACTCAGGAATCAAAACATTAGTTTTTGTAATTGGTGGACCTTATGGATTTTCAGACACAGTTTATGCTAAAGCACAAGGAAAAATCTCGCTTTCGCTAATGACTTTTTCTCATCAAATGGTACGATTATTTTTTATCGAACAATTGTATCGTGGTTTTACCATTTTAAGAAACGAACCGTATCATCATCAGTAAAATTGCAAATTTTAGAATGCTGATTTTAGTAAATAAATTCTATTGGAGCAATTGGATTTACACTATATAAATCAAATTTTCGAATTAGAATCTTATTTTGAATGTATTCTCCATAAGACATATTCTTATCAAACTGTATTACAATCCTTGGTTTATTTATAAATCGGATACTAAAAATTTCTTGTAATAAATCTGATTTTTTTACCGCTCTTCCGTTAAGCCAAACCAAATCGTTTCCTTTTTTAAAAGATATAACAAAGTCATTACTTTTAGGTTTTCCAATGTTATAATACACTTTTGTAAAAGGAATAAAAGCCATGTTTTTCCCGATCGAATCGGCATATGAATAATAATTCTCGACTTTTTCGTTTTGATGTGCTTTTTCTTTGCGTTTTTTATCTTGCAGTTTCATCACTTCGGGAATGACTAATTTCAAAGGCAAACGCTTATCGATATTCAGAATCCAATTGGTCGTAATAATGCTGTTTTTCCGATTGACTTCTGCCAAAGTATCTTTCTCTTTTATTCGAAAAAAAATATAAATAGGCGAATGATCTTGTACATCACTAATTACTGTGGTACCCGATTTTGGAAGTAAAATATCTTCTTTATTTCCGCAGGAAATTAAAAACAAAACTACAATCAGACTAAAATATTTCATCCTTTACAATTCATTTTTTCATATAATTTCACACATTCAACTGCTTCTTTTACATCGTGTACTCTCAAAATTTGAGCCCCTTTTGTTAAAGCAATCGTATTCAAAACAGTTGTCCCGTTCAAGGCTTCATCAGCACTAATCTCTAATGTTTTATGAATCATTGACTTTCTGGAAATCCCTATTAAAATGGGCAATTCTAAACTTTGAAACAACTCCAGTTTTTGCATTACTTCATAATTTTGCGCTATGGTTTTAGCAAATCCAAAACCTGGATCTACAATCAAATCGTTGATTCCTAAACTTCGAGCCTGACTTATTTTTTCTGAAAAATAAAACAAAACCTCCTTCACTACATCTTCGTATTCAGTCATAGATTGCATGGTTTCAGGTGTGCCACGCATGTGCATCATAATGTAAGGAACATTATATTTGGCAATAACTTCAAGCATTTTATCATCGAGATTTCCTGCCGAAATATCATTAATAATAGCAGCTCCGTTTTCGATACAAACTCGTGCTACTTCACTTCTAAAAGTATCGATTGAAATTAAAATTTTAGGAAAATGTTTAACCAATAATTTCACAACAGGAACAATACGGTTTAACTCCTCTTCTTCTGACACAAATTTGGCGCTGGGTTTACTTGAATAGGCTCCAATATCAATAAAAGTAGCTCCTTCGGCTAGCATTTTTTCAACCTTCGCTAAAATTGCTGATTCGCTCGAATACCTTCCGCCATCAAAAAAAGAATTAGGTGTTATATTCAAAATCCCCATTACTTTAGGTTGAGATAAATCAATCAGCTGTCCTTTGCAGTTAATAGTCATTTTTTAATCTTTATTTTAAAGTTGAATCTTTTTAAAATTTATCCCTATTTTTGAGAAAATTTTAGACAAATATACATCAATAATGAAGAATACTTCTCAAGAATACGATAAGGTAATTGCAATTTGCCGTTCCTTATTCGCAAATAAAATGCAAGATTACGGCAGCGCATGGCGCATTTTAAGATTACCTTCTTTAACCGATCAAATTTTTATTAAGGCACAAAGAATTCGAAGTTTGCAAGAAAATGATGTTCGAAAAGTCGACGAAGACGAATCGGGCGAATTTATCGGAATCATCAATTATTCGATTATGGCTTTGATTCAGCTGGAATTAGGTGTTGTAGATCAACCCGATTTAGATTCCGCAAAAGCAACTCAATTGTATGATGCAAAAGTAAAATTGACTAAAGAATTAATGGAAGCCAAAAACCATGATTACGGCGAAGCCTGGCGTGATATGCGTGTAAGTTCATTGACGGATTTGATTTTGCAAAAACTACTTCGCGTAAAACAAATTGAAGACAATAAAGGAAAAACAATTGTATCTGAAGGAATTGATGCTAATTATCAGGACATGATTAATTACTCTATTTTTGCATTAATATTAATGGGATTTGCTAAAAATCAATAACCTTTATGAAAAAAACACTCACCCATTTTTCAAGACTATTTGTTGGAACTTTATTCATCATTTCAGGTTTAATCAAATTAAATGATCCTGTAGGTTTCTCATACAAACTAGCCGAATATTTTAGCGAGCCTGTATTTAACATGCCATTTTTAGTTCCTTTTAGCTTGCCATTGGCCTTATTTTTAGTTATTCTAGAAGTACTGTTAGGAATCATGTTAATTATTGGCTATAAATCAAAATTCACAATTTGGAGTCTTTTGCTAATGATTGTATTTTTTACCTTCCTTACTTTTTATTCTGCTTATTATGATGTGGTAAAAGATTGTGGCTGTTTTGGAGACGCTTTACACCTTACACCTTGGGAATCGTTTACTAAAGATGTTGTTTTACTGTTCTTTATCCTTATTTTATATGTAAACAAAAGACTGGTAAAACCGTTATTTTTTAATAAAATTTTTCAAAATGCCATTGTTCTTCTAGGATTAGCAGCCTGTATTTTTATGGCCTATTCTGTTTTGAATCACTTACCAATAATTGATTTTCGACCGTACAAAGTGGGAACAAATATCCAAAAAGGAATGGAAATTCCCGAAGGAGCTCCTATGCCTGTTGTTGAAATGATTTTTATTTATAAAGTGAATGGAGTTAATCAGGAATTTACCGAAAAAGACTTAATGAATATCCCTGAAGGAGCTGAATTTGTTGATAGAAAAGATAAGGTAATTAGCGAAGGTTACGTTCCTCCTATTCATGATTTCACGATGACAAAAGACGGGTCTGACTACAAAGATGAATTACTGCAAGAACCAAAATTGTTAATGATAGTAACTTATGATTTGACTTTATCTGACGAAGATGGAATGCAAAGACTAGCAAAGTTAAACCAAGATGCCACTGCAAAAGGATACAAAGTAATTGGCATGACCAATTCGTCTCAGGAAGAAATTGAAAAAGCACAGAAAAAATACAATCTAAAATTTGACTTTTATACCTGCGATGCCATTGCCTTAAAAACGATAGAAAGAGCCAATCCAAGTATTGTAATTTTAGACAAAGGAACTGTAAAACAAAAAGTGCATTACAACGACATACAGGATTTAAAGTTATAAAAAAGAAAGCTCATAAAGACTAAAAATAGGATTTATGAGCTTTTTTTATGCTTTAAAAAAGTCGAAAAATGCTCAAAAAAGCTTTTTTAGAGACTTATTTTAGGTAGTATTTTTTGAATCGGAAAAATATAATACTAACTATTACGTTTTCATTTGTATTTTTATAACTCTTAAAGCTGTTTTTGTTATTTTATTGATGATGTTGTAAAAAATAGTAATCCAGAAACAGCAATCAAATTGTTTATTTTAACTTTGTTACAATGAAAAAAACAGAAAAACTTATCGCTTTTTTACTTCTTTTAGTTACGATTTCGTGTACTAAATCGAATGCTCAAAAAACAGCATTTTCTAAAGAATCCTTATCAGAAACTTTGTTGGATACTCAGGACTATCAAGTAGCTTTCGAAACTATTTTGGCCCAAAATAAAGGAAAAAATACGGTAATCGAAATTTGGGCTTCCTGGTGCGGCGATTGTGTAAAAGCAATGCCAAAAATAAAAGAATTACAAGCAGCGCATCCCAATACAAATTATATATTTATCTCGATGGATAAAACCGCTGATAAATGGAAAACAGGAATTGAAAAACACCAATTAAAAGGAGTACATTACATGGCTAATGACCAAATGAGTGGCGTTTTTGCAAAAGCAATAGATTTGAACTGGATTCCGAGATACATTATTATTGACAAAACAGGAAAAATTGCTCTATATCGCGCTATAGAAACGGATTTCGAAAAAATCAATGCGACTTTAGATCAATTAGAAAAACAATAAATTAAGACTAACAAAAAATAAAATTCAAATATAACACTACTAAAATGAGAAAAAAGATTGTAGCAGGAAACTGGAAAATGCACAAAAATGCGGCACAAACTAGCGAATTATTAAGTGAATTACTTGCAAAAGTACCTGCAAATACTACAGCACAAGTAATTGTTGCGCCTACATTTGTAAACTTGGCTGCAGCAGTAAGTCAATTAAAAGGATCTAACATTAATGTTGCTGCACAAAACGTTCACCAAACTGAAAGTGGTGCATTTACAGGAGAAATCTCTGCTGATATGTTAACAGGAGTTGGAGTAAACACTGTAATTTTAGGACACTCTGAGCGTAGAGCTATTTTTAACGAAACTGACGCTTTAATTGCTGATAAAGTAAATACAGCTTTAAAACATGATATGACTGTGATTTTTTGCTTTGGTGAAGAATTAAAAGACCGTCAATCAGAAAATCATTTCAATATTGTTGAAAACCAATTGAAAGATGGTTTGTTCCAAATTGATGCTAAATCTTGGGACAAAATTGTTTTAGCTTACGAACCAGTTTGGGCTATTGGAACAGGTGAAACTGCTTCGCCAGAACAAGCACAAGAAATGCACGAATTCATTAGAGAAACAGTTCTTAAAGCTTTTGGAAAAGAAATTGCTGAGAATGTAACTATTCTTTACGGAGGTTCTGTAAAACCAGATAATGCTAAAGAAATTTTTGGAAAACCAGATGTAGACGGTGGTCTTATTGGTGGAGCTGCTCTAAAAGCAGATGATTTTGTTGCCATTGTAACAGCAATCTAAAGAAAACATTTTTATACTCTAAAAAGCGATAATTCATTTTATCGCTTTTTTTATTTTTCTGATTTTGGTAAAAGAGAAATAGTACCTTTGCACAAAAAAAATCAATATGTCAAATATTTATATCGCCTACCATTTTACAATTGAACCAAAAGAATTGGGTTCTGAAATTTTAATTGCCGAATTAGGCGAACTCGCTTTCGAAAGTTTTACGGAGACGGAAAAAGGAATTTCAGCTTTTGTTCAAAAAGATTTATGGGACGAAATGATTCTTGAAAATGTAAATATTTTGCACTCAGAAGAATTTGAAATTGATTACAATTACGAAGAAATCGATCAGGTAAACTGGAATGAAGAATGGGAAAAGAACTTTGAGCCTATTGATGTAGATGGAAGATGTCACGTAAGAGCACCTTTTCATCCAAAAACGGATGCAGAATTTGATATTTTGATTGAACCAAAAATGAGTTTTGGAACAGGACATCATGAAACTACTCACATGATGATTCAACATTTATTAGAAATTGATGTTACTGGAATGAAAACCTTAGATATGGGTTGCGGAACAGCAATTTTGGCTATTCTTGCCGAAATGAAAGGCGCTCAACCTATTGATGCCATTGATATTGACAACTGGTGTTATTTGAATTCTATTGAAAATGCAGAGCGTAACAATTGTAAAAATATTACCGTTTATGAAGGCGATGCGTCTTTATTAAAAGGTAAAAGATACGATTTGATTATTGCTAATATTAACAGAAACATTTTGTTGAACGATATGCAAACTTATGTAGATTGTCTAAATCCAAAAGGAACTTTATTGTTAAGTGGTTTTTACACTGAAGATATTCCGTTTATAGATGCTTCTTGCACCGAAAAAGGCTTAACTTATGTTAAAAAATTCGAAAGAAACAACTGGGTTTCACTAAAATATGTAAATTAGTATTCTGTTTATTATCAAATAATTAAAGTACAAAAAACAACACAATGAGTACTAAAGAAAAAATTAGAGAAAGAGTAAGCGTACAAGAAGTCACAGCTAAAAACAACGAAATTATTGTCTACAATGATGATGTTAATACTTTTGACCATGTAATTGAAACCCTAATGCGTGTTTGCGAACATACTCCAGAACAAGCCGAACAATGTTCGTTAATTGTTCATTATAATGGAAAATGTACCGTTAAAACTGGACCAATTACAAAATTAAAACCGCAATGTACACAGCTTTTAGAAGCAGGTTTAAGTGCTGAAATAATTTAATAAACTACAAAATTTACCCAATTTTTAAAGCATTCGTCGCGGCGAATGCTTTTTTTATAGAACTATTTTTTTTTACCATGAAGTTAATTAAGAAATTTTAGGCTTATTGTGTTCTTAAATTCCTTAATTAACTTCATGGTTTAAACCTTTTTTCTTTCACACAATTAGCTGTAAAATCGTTTTTTAATGAGGTAACTTGTCTTTCAATACTCCATATAAAAAAGTTCCTATCAAAGCTCCCAGAAGTACTAAGATAACACTACTAAATCCTGCTCCTATCAATATAAATATTGGACCAGGGCAAGAACCAACTAATGCCCAGCCTAAACCAAAAATCAATCCGCCCAGAAGATAGCGCGCTGTAGAATGCTCTTTATCAGGAATACAAATTGGAGTTCCTGAATAATCTTTTAAATGGTATTTTTTTATAATTTGGATTCCAATGATTCCTGTTACAACAGCCACCATGATAATTCCGTACATGTGGAAAGATTGGAATTGAAACATCTCATAAATGCGATACCAGGAAACCGCTTCCGATTTGGTTAATACAATTCCGAAAACAAATCCAACTAAAATAAATTTTATTAATTTCATATTTTATACAATTAAAGGTAAAATAAAATGAGCCATAATTAATCCGCCAATAAAAAACCCAATTACAGCTATTAGAGAAGGAAGTTGTAAATTACTCAATCCAGAAATAGCATGTCCCGAAGTACAACCACCAGCATAACGAGATCCAAAACCAATTAATATTCCGCCAATAATCAAAATTAAAATTGCTTTAGGAGATTCGAAAATAGCATTCGAAAACAAAGCATCTGGCATTAATTTTCCTTCAGGAGCATCAATATTCATCATTTCAAGCTGCGCTATCGTTTCAGGATTTATAGCAACATTCGTGGAATTGCTTAAATAGTGTGTGGCTACAAAACCACCCAACATAGCGCCTACTACAACTGCAAGATTCCAACGCTGTGATTTACAATCAAAATTAAAAAACGTTACCTTTTTTCCAGCTCCAGCCATACTACATAAGGTTCTCAAATTGGAAGACATTCCAAAAGATTTTCCAAAATAAATTAAAATCAGCATTATTAAGCCAATTAGAAAACCCGAAATATACCAGGACCAGGTATGATAAATCAATTCCATATCTATTATTTTTTTAGCAAAATTAAGTAGTAAGTTTCTAACTCAATGTGAGAAATGTTACATAAGGCAAATAAACTATCGTATTTCAAAAAAAAGCAAAAAACTAGCTTAGTTCTCAATATCTTTGTAAGACAATTAAGTGAACCAAACATTTCAAAATTAATTCAATTTTATGAAATCACAATTAATAACCTATTTACGTAAACAATTACAAGAAAATAAAAAATTAGTATTCTTTATTATTTCTAAAAAAATAATTGTTGCTATAATTTTAATATTCTTAAGCAGTTCTTGTATCAGTACAAAATCAAGCTTAAAAAATGTAGATGATAACGCTCCTATCCCCAAACTTTCTAGAGACAATACTTTTGTTATTACCGAATACAGCAAAGACAAAAAATACGGTTACAATAAAGATTATCCTATCAATATTTTTTATTACCACACTAACAATGAGCAATTAAATGAAGAACGTTTTCTGAATGCTTTGGCTGGTCCCAAAGGAGAAAAAATCAGTTATACCAAACTAGAAACCTGCTGCCCTTTTCCTTCTAAAAGAACAGCCATGGGAGCTGGATTTCTTAACATCTATGAAATTCGTTGGGATGGTCAAAAAAAACCAATTGTTTTATATCTCAATATCTACGAAAAAGGATATTTAAAATGTCCAGTAGGGCTTTCGATTAAAAAGTAGAAAAAAGCATAAATTACAATATCGATATAGTAGTTAATTTTCTTCTAAAATACCAAAAAAAACAGAAAATCAAAACTCTAAATCGTAAATCATAACTACCTTTGCAATCACTAAAAAACACCTATGAACATACTAAATATTCCTCAAATTAAGCATACCGAAAGTGGCAATTTCTTTTTACTTTCAGGTCCATGCGCCATCGAAGGAGAAGAAATGGCCATGCGTATTGCCGAAAAATTAGTCGGTATTACAGACAAACTACAAATTCCTTACGTTTTTAAAGGTTCGTTCAAAAAAGCAAATCGTTCAAGAATTGACAGTTTTTCAGGAATTGGAGATGAAAAAGCCTTGAAAATCCTTCGAAAAGTATCTGAAACGTTTCATGTTCCAACTGTAACTGACATTCATACAAATGAAGATGCAGATATGGCAGCACAATATGTAGATGTATTGCAAATTCCTGCATTCTTAGTGCGCCAAACTGATTTAGTTGTGGCTGCCGCCAATACAGGAAAAACAGTCAACTTGAAAAAAGGACAATTTATGAGTCCGGAAAGCATGAAACATGCCGTTCAAAAAGTATTGGATTGTAACAATCAAAACGTAATGGTTACCGATCGCGGAACCATGTTTGGCTACCAGGATATGATTGTCGATTTTAGAGGAATTCCTACTATGCAACAATACGCTTCTACTGTGCTTGATGTTACGCATTCGTTACAACAACCCAACCAAACAGCTGGAGTAACTGGTGGTCGTCCTGATATGATTGAAACGGTTGCCAAAGCTGGAATTGCTGTGGGAGTGGATGGAATTTTTATCGAAACTCATTTTGACCCTGCAAATGCTAAAAGCGATGGTGCTAATATGTTACACTTGGATTATTTTGAAGACTTAATGACCAAATTAGTTGCTATTAGAAAAACAATCAACACATTCTAATTTTAATTTTTAAAAAATTTCGTGAAAAATTTATTTACTGCTGCATTTGTAGCATTCTTATTTACAAACTGCCTTAGTGCTCAAGAAGACATAAAAATACAAGACAAATATACTGCTCACAACAAAGGAAAGTTTTTTGTTTCCTGGGGTGGAAATAGAGAAAGTTACTCTAAATCAGATGTAACTTTTTCTGGAAAGGATTATCATTTTACGGTTAAAAACATGGCTGCTCATGACAAACCAAAAGGATTACATGTTGATTATGTAAATCCTTCTCGAATGACAATTCCGCAAACTAACTTAAAGTTTGGCTATTTTATCAATGATCATTATAGTATTTCAATTAATATAGATCACATGAAATATGTCATGACACAAAATCAAACAGCAAATGTTACTGGAGAAATTAATTTACCCTTAACTGATTCAGGTTCTATTCATAACGGTGTGTACAATAATACTCCGGTTGATTTTTCAGATATGACTTTCCTGACCTATGAACATACCGATGGTTTAAATTATGTACATACCGAAGTTTCTCGTTTTGACGACATTTCCTCTTGGTTTGGACTTCCAAATACTGACAAAGTACAAATTAATTTGACTGAAGGAGTTGGTTTTGGATTACTTTATCCAAAAACAAATACCATGTTGTTAGGCAAAGAACGTCACGATGATTTTCATGTTTCTGGATTTGGAACTTCAGCAAAAGCAGGTTTAAACATCACTTTCTTTAAACACTTTTACATTCAAGGCGAATTAAAAGGTGGTTACATCAATATGCAGGATATTCGCACTACGCAAAGTGTTTCCGATAAAGCGTCGCAAGATTTTTTCTTTTTTCAAAGACTTATTGCCTTTGGAGGAATTTTTAAAATATAATATAGATTTAATCTTTATTTTTTCGAAAAGAGGTTTGTTTTTACAACAAACCTCTTTTTTAATTTAAACACTTATTAAATTTTGTATAAATAAAGAAAAATTTTATGCTTATAATCTATAAAATAATTTATTTTTGTCAAAAAATTCTCCCCAAGTCTTTTTTTAAACCTATTTTATTGTCTTAATACTATTTTAACCTTTTAGTAATTAATTATGACCAAAAATAGAGAAACTGACTTAGTATATGATCATGATCTTCTCAATAAATTTGAGCATTTTTTTGACATATCACACGACTTATTTTGCATAGCCGGATACGATGGTTATTTTAAAAAAATTAATCCCGCTGTTTCAAAACTTTTAGGCTATACCACCGAAGAGTTACTAGCAAACCCTATCAATCATTTTGTTTATAACAGTGATAAAGAAAAGACCAGTTTAGCTAGAAATGAACTAAAAAGTCAAATTCCGTTATTTAATTTCGAAAACAGATACATAACCAAAAGCGGACAAATTGTTTGGCTATTATGGACTTCTACCCCTGTTGATGACGAAAAACTAATCTATGCTGTAGCCAAAAACATCACTTATAAAAAAGAGTTAGAGGAAGAACGAAAATCACATATAAAAAGACTTACTGATATTAATAACGAATTTAAAAGACTAAGCTACTCTACCGCGCACGATTTAAGATCTCCAGTAAACAACATGCTCACTGTTTTTGAATTGTTAGAAACTGCCGATATCAAGAATGAAGAAACCTTGGAATTTATTAATATTCTAAAAAGCACAACGAATACCTTAAAAGAAAATTTAAACGAATACATCAAACTTTTAAATTCTAAAAACGAAAACGATTCGCAATTAGAAGAAATCGATTTGAATAATTGTTTAAGCGAAGTTTTAATTTCCATTAACTCATTAATCGAAGAATCGAAAGCTTCAATTGAGATTGATTTTTCTGAAGTTGAAAAAATAATTTTCAACAAATCGTATTTAAAAAGTATCTTTTTAAATTTAATTACAAACGCTATAAAGTATGTAAAACCTAATACTGTAGCAAAAATTTCCATCCGTTCGGAAAGAAATAATAATTCTACTCAATTGATTATTTCAGATAATGGAATAGGATTTGACTTGGAAAAAGTAAAAGGAAAAGTTTTTGGTTTACACCAAACTTTCAATGACAATATTGACAGCAACGGCATTGGACTGTATCTCGTTCACAATCACGTAAACAATCTTGGCGGGAATATTACGCTTAAAAGTGATATAAATAAAGGAGCAAGCTTTATAATCACTTTTAAAGACTAAATAAAACTATTCACTGGCTGTAATTGTTGTTAATTAATTACAGCCAACGAAAGTATTTTAGTTTAAAATCAAATCATACACAAATCATACACTTGATTGGCTATTTCCAATTCTTCATTGGTGGGTACTACCAGAATTTTAGCTTTAGAATTAGTTGTATTTATTTCTCGAATGGCATTCGAACGAATTTCATTTTTTGTTTCGTCTAATTCCAATCCTAAAAACTCCATATCAGCACAAACAGCTTTTCTAATATAAGCAGAATTCTCTCCTATTCCAGCTGTAAAAATAATGGCATCAATTCCGTTTAAGACTGCCGCATAAGAACCAATGTACTTTTTAATGCGATACACATTCATATTCAAAGCCAACCTACAATTAGTATCTCCATTTTCGGCATTCGCCTGGATATCTCTTAAATCACTATGCCCCGTAAGTCCCAGCATCCCGCTTTGTTTCTGCAATACCGTATTTACTTCGCTCAATTGATAACCTAAAGTATTGACCATATAAAAAATAACCGACTGATCAATATCTCCGCTTCGAGTTCCCATAATTAATCCGTTCATCGGACCAAAACCCATACTATGATCAATACTTTTTCCATCTTTTACAGCAGTAATACTACAACCATTTCCTAGGTGAATGGTAATGATTTTACTGCTTTTCTCTAAAAAATCAACTGCTTTTTCTGAAACATATTTATGCGACGTTCCATGAAAACCGTAGGCTCTGATTTTATTTTCGGTCAATAAGTAATTTGGAATCGCATATCGATACGCCACTTCAGGCATCGTTTGATGAAAAGCAGTATCAAAAACCGCTACTTGTTTAGCCGAAGAAAACACTTCTTCAGCAACAATAATTCCTTCTAAAT
Source organism: Flavobacterium magnesitis (assembly GCF_041729735.1). Lineage (NCBI taxonomy): Bacteria > Pseudomonadati > Bacteroidota > Flavobacteriia > Flavobacteriales > Flavobacteriaceae > Flavobacterium > Flavobacterium magnesitis. The sequence goes on from NZ_JBCFQK010000010.1 coordinate 38,176, forward strand.
TAGCTGGGTTATGCAAAGGTGCGAGTTCAAAAAGCTGTTTTATTTTTTCTTTTATTTCTTCAGTTATCAAAACGGTATTCGAAAAACTAGCTCCACCATGAACTACTCTATGCCCAACAGCTTCAATTTCTTGTGTACTTTTAATTACACCAATACTTTCATCCAATAATAATTTCGAAATTTTCTCTAATCCTATTTTATGATTTGGAATTGGCAGAATTTCTTCTAACGAATCCTTATTCGTTTTATACGTTAAATTTGAAGTTTCTAATCCTATTCGATCAATCATTCCGCTACAAATCACTTCTTTTGTAGGCATATCGATTAATTGGTATTTTATTGACGAACTCCCTGAATTTATAATAACTATTTTCATTTCTTTATTTTGAAGGTTCTAAGACGCTGAGTTACTAAGATACTAAGCATCTTAGAATTTTAGGAACTCAGTAACTTTTTTAAATAATCAGAACAACTTAGACTCTTAGTAACTTAGAGCCTCAGTAACTCTTGCTATAATCCCTGCGCCTGAATCGCTGTAATCACCACTGTGTTAATAATATCATCTACGGTACAACCACGGCTCAAATCATTTACAGGCTTGTTTAAGCCTTGTAACATTGGTCCAATGGCTAATGCTCCCGTTTCACGCTGGACTGCCTTATAAGTATTGTTCCCTGTGTTTAAATCGGGAAAAATAAGCACACTCGCCTGTCCTGCGACTTCGGAGTTGGGCATTTTGCTTTTTCCAACTTGCATATCCACCGCTGCATCGTACTGAATAGGCCCTTCTATTTTTAAATCAGGGCGTTTTATTTTTACAATTTCGGTTGCTGCTCGCACTTTTTCCACTTCATCGCCTTTTCCAGATGAACCGGATGAGTAAGACAACATCGCTACTTTAGGCTCTATTCCAAAAGCTAAACTCGAATCGGCAGAAGAAATCGCAATTTCAGCCAACTGTTCAGCAGTAGGATTCGGATTAATGGCACAATCTCCAAAAATAGAAACCCTGTCTTCCAGACACATGAAAAAGATTGACGAAACCACACTCGAATTGGGTTTTGTTTTAATGAATTGCAAAGCGGGTAAAATAGTATGTTGCGTAGTATGTGCCGCTCCCGAAACCATTCCGTCTGCGTGACCTTTATACACCATCATGGTTCCAAAATAAGACACATCTTCCATTAAATCTTTGGCCATAGCCATAGAAACATTCTTATTTTTTCGAAGTTCATAATAGGTATTCACATAATCATCATAATATTGGGATTCGATAGGAACAATAATATTTACTTTCGAAAAATCATATGCAATTCCTAATTCGGCTACTTTGCTTTCAATTTGTTTTTTATTTCCAATAACCGAAATATCAACTACGTCCATAGCTAACAATCGAGAAGTTGCAATAATGATTCTGTCGTCATCTCCTTCAGGTAAAACAATATGTTTTCGATGTTGTTTTGCTCTTTTAACCAAATTGTATTGAAACATTTTTGGTGTCATTCCATCCGCTTCAAACGCACTCAGTTTGTTGGACAAATCATCTAAATCGACATACTTTTCAAAAGTACTTATCGAAGTTTCAATCTTATGTTTATTCTCGGCGTAAATTTTAGATTTTATTGATCCTATCTTATTGGTTATTCTATAAGTACCACCATCTACCGAAATAATTGGTACAACACTATTCAAACCCTCAATCAACTTTAAAATACTATCTTCTGGCAGAATATTTCCCGTCAAAACAATACCAGAAACCGTTGGATAATTCACCGATTCATTGGCTTGTAAAGCACCCAAAATAATGTCCGCTCTATCGCCAGGGGTAATTACCAGCGCATTCTCTTTTAAGTGTAATAAATAGTTACGCAATTGCATGGCGCCAACACTAAAACTTCCTACTTCATTATTAATATAATCTTTACCAAAGAGCACTTTTGCATCCAGTTCTTCTACTATTTCTTTAACTGTAGGATTATCTAAACTCGAAATCGCAGGAATAGCACTTACCAAAACTTCTTTCGGCAAAACGCTTCGCAAACCATCTTCTGCCAGTTTTAAGTTCTCAGGCTGAATTTTATTGGCTATAAAAGCCAAAACTTCAACCTCTTTGTTTTTGAAAGAATCATAAGCCAGATATTCGCTATCCAAAAACTCTTCCAGTGTTTTCCCAACTCCAGAACCCACAATTATTGCAGGAATTCCTAAGTTTTTAGCGATAAGAACATTCATATCTAATTCGATGGCCGTTCCTTCTCCACTAAAACTAGTTCCCTCTACCAGAACAAAATCAAAACGCTCTTCTAAATGTTTGAATTTTTCAATAATTAAATCTAAAACATCGCCTATTTTTCCTTTATTCTTTTTCTTGATCAGTTGACTTTTGGTAATTGCAAAAGCATCTTCAAATCGAATATCCAGACCAAAATAAGAAATTACGGTTTCGATATGGTTATCTAATTTTCCGTCTTCAAAATCCTCGACAATAGGCCTAAAATAACCCACTTTAGCCGTTCTACCAATAAGCATACTCATTAATCCCAGAGTAATTATTGATTTTCCGCTATTGCTTTCAGAAGTTGCGATATAAATAGCTTTGTTCATTTTATTGTTTTTTACACATTATGTATTCGTTATAATTCAAATCTAATTCTCATTCTAAACATTTAAAACCACTTTATCTTTTTAAAATAAGCTATCATTCCCATCACAATTAGAAACATCACACCAATGATGATATAATAGCCGTTTTTATATTGCAATTCGGGCATATTTTCAAAATTCATTCCATAAACACCCACAATAAACGTAAGCGGAATAAATATTGCCGAAACTATGGTTAGCGTTTTCATAATCTGATTCATTTTATGTCCCTGGGACGAAAAAAAGAAATTAGAAGCACTTTCTACTATTTCCATATCCGATTCGATTTGTTCTAAAAGTTCTAAACTTTTTTGATGCAATCGAGAAAAATAAACATAGGAATCTGTTTCAATTACATTGCAAAGCGTATCCTCCTTCAAACTCTTAATTGTTGTCAAAGAATCGCGAAGCGGAATAATAGAACGCTTTAAAAAATTAAAATTATCCCGGTGTTTTTCAATTCGAATTAAAATATTGGGATCAGCACTTGTTTTAGAAAGCGTCAATAACTCTTCAACCTTATCCTCCTCATTATCAATCGTAATGTAAAAATTTTCAATCACTGCGTCCAAAAGCAAATACAATAAATAATCGGCTTTTTTAGAACGAACGATACCTGTTTTGGTTCGAATGCGTTCCCTGATATGCGTAAAAAAATCACTTCTTTTTTCCTGAAAAGAAATTAAAACACCTTCTTTTAGCAAAAAAGAAATTTGTTCAATACTAATGTTATCCGAGTTCTCAGCAGGTAAAATGGATTTTATATTAAAAAACAAACTAGAACTACTTTCCTCCAGTTTGGTTCTTCGGGTAGTATTTAAAATATCAGAAAGTAAAAAACTATCAATTTGAAAAAAAGCGCCGATGCCTTCCACAATTTTTAAATCATTCAAACCGTGTAAATTCAGCCAATTGTTTTTGTTCAAATGAATATGCTGCTTTAAATCAGAAAGTGCAATATTTTGATTTTCTTCCACAGCATTCTCATCGTAAACAAACAATTGCATTTCCGATTCGTACTGCTTGTGTTTTCCAATATATTCCAGTGGATTAGGCTGTACTTTTCTAGCTTTCTTATATTTAATTTTTCGCATACAAAAATCATTTAACAGTAATATTACGAAAAAATCCTGGCAAAGGAGAACAACTTAACATTAAAAAAACAGAAACTTATTAGATAAAACGTTTCGTTTTGAAACAAAAAAAGGGTTCCACTTTTATTAAAGCAGAACCCTTTCTATTTCTTAAATAACAACACTTTTTTTAAGAAGTGCTATATTTAATAATTATAATCCAATTATAAATTATACATTTTCTTTCTCAATTCCTGAACTTTATCATCATCCAAATATTCGTCAAATGTCATGTAACGGTCGATTGCTCCGTTTGGAGTCAATTCCACCACTCTGTTACCTACAGTTTGAGCAAACTCGTGATCATGAGTGGTGAAAATCACCGAACCTTTAAAGTTTTTAAGCGAATTATTGAAAGCCGTAATCGATTCCAAATCCAAATGATTGGTTGGTTCGTCCAGCATCAAAATATTAGCGCGTTCCATCATCATTCGAGACAACATACAACGTACTTTTTCTCCTCCTGAAAGCACACGACTGGTTTTTAAAGCTTCTTCTCCTGAGAAAATCATTTTCCCAAGGAAACCTCTAATAAAAACTTCGTCACGCTCTTCTTCAGTTTTTGCCCATTGGCGTAACCAATCTACAAGAGACAAATCATTTTCAAAAAACGAATGATTTTCAACTGGTAAATACGCCTGATTTGTAGTTACTCCCCAATCAAATTCTCCAGAATCAGCCGTTTGATTTCCATTTAAAATTTCGTAAAAAGCAGTTGTAGCACGGGAATCTTTAGAAAAAAGGACAATTTTGTCTCCTTTTGCCATATTCAAATCTACTCCTTTAAACAAGGTTTCTCCATCCACAGAAGCACTTAAACCTTCTACATTCAGGATTTGATCTCCAGCTTCACGATCCTGATCAAAAATAATAGCAGGATAACGACGGCTTGAAGGTTTTATTTCAGAAATATTCAATTTAGAAATCATTTTCTTACGGGAAGTTGCTTGTTTAGACTTGGCCACATTCGCAGAAAAACGACGAATAAATTCTTCCAATTCCTGTTTCTTTTCTTCGGCTTTCTTGTTTTGTTGTGCTCTTTGTTTTGCAGCCAATTGGCTTGATTCGTACCAAAAAGTATAGTTTCCTGAATAATGGTTGATTTTTCCAAAATCGATATCCGAAATATGCGTACAAACCGCATCCAGGAAGTGACGGTCGTGAGAAACCACAATTACCGTATTTTCATAATTAGCTAAGAAATTCTCTAACCAGGCGATAGTTTCAAAATCCAAATCGTTGGTAGGCTCATCCATAATCAACACATCAGGATTTCCAAAAAGCGCCTGCGCCAAAAGCACACGAACTTTAATTTTCCCTTCCAAATCGCCCATTAAAGTATAATGATGCTCTTCATTGATTCCTAAGTTAGACAACATCGAAGCCGCATCCGAATCGGCATTCCAACCGTTCATTTCTTCAAACTGAACCTGAAGTTCCCCTATTCTATCGGCATTTTTATCATTGTAGTCTAAATAAAGTTCATCCATTTCTTTCTTAACAGCATACAACACTTTATTTCCCATCAATACGGTTTCTAAAACAGTATGCTCATCGAACATGTTGTGATTTTGGTTTAAAACCGACATACGTTTTCCAGCTTCTAAATGAATGTGTCCCGAAGTAGGATCCATTTCGCCAGAAATTATTTTAAGAAAAGTTGATTTTCCAGCACCGTTAGCACCAATGACACCATAGATGTTACCGTGAGTAAAAGTGGTATTTACTTCGTCGAATAAAATTCGCTTACCAAACTGAACTGATAAATTATTTACTGTTAACATGAATATTTTTTATAGAATTTGCTGCAAAAGTACAAAAAAATACCTATTTATAAGAATGCATCCTAAAGTTAGGATTTATGTTTATTTGTAGGAATATTTTAATATATTTGGGGATTATAAAACTTATACTTAATATCTAAGTTTAAAACAAAACTAACCCATTTTTTACACTTATGTACTAGTAGTTAGCATACATTTTACAGACCAACACATTCAAAAAAACCAAATATGTTCTTAACATCAAAACGGCTAGAAGAAAGAGCGGAAGGTTTAGAAACTCTTAGAAAAATTTACTCGGAAAAAGACAAATCTTTAATCGTTCATTATTCCTGTGAATCTTTTGTCACAAATCATGGAAAAACACCAAGGGTTACTTCCATCTGTATTCGGTTTTTAGAAAGTGCACAAACAAAATCATTTTCTATTCATTTACAAGCTCAATTTGACAAAATGGATTTCAACAATCTAACTGACCAAGATTACGATAAGTTAGAGAAAAAAGTTTTGAGCGATTTTTATGAATTTGCAGAAAATCACAAAAAATATAATTGGATACATTGGAACATGAGAAATTCAAATTTTGGATTCGAGGCAATTTCAAATCGATACAAAATATTAGATGGTAAACCATTTATAATAGATGAAGACCGCAGATATGATTTCCCAAGAATTCTCACCAAAATTTACACACATAAATACGAAGAAGATAATCCCGATGGAAGACTTTTAAATTTAGCAAATAGAAATTCTATAGATACTCGAGACGCATTAAAAGGTAAGGATGAAGCCTTAGCTTTTGACAACAAACAATATTTAGAATTACATAAATCAACATTACGAAAATTAGACATCATTGACTATATAATTGAGAGAACTTATAAAAATCAATTGATTGTTATCGCAAAAAAGAAAGATATTTATGGTTATACAATTCCTGGAATAATTGAGATTGTAAAAAACAACTGGATTCTTCTTGGAATTTGGACAATCTTGATATACATTTTAGGAGCAGCAAGTGAACCAATATTTCAAAGATTATTTGGAACAGCATCTTAACAAAACGATTACTAACAGCAGTTTGTTACTCCCACTCGTGCCGACAAAGAAAAGACAGCATGAAAATGTAAAAAATTCTTTTACAGTCACAAAAAAAAAGATGTTTAACTTTGTCGAGCTACTTGATGAGATTGCTTCGCCAGTTCGCTATCGTTCTTGTCCTCCTTTGTCGGAATTGACAAACTGTGTGTTTCTCAGCAAGGGAATTACTTGTTCCAACAAACAAAAACAACTAAAAAACAAAGCTCCATTTTTCAATGAAGCTTTTTAAATAGACTGAATTATATCGTTTACTTTGTATAAACTGTAATATTTCCTGCATCGTCTCTTAATTTAAGTTCATTAAGAGATAAATTAACAATATCCTGAGTCATTGCTGTCCCTCCAATTGTTGTTGTTAAATTATTGTGTGATCTAACATACGTACCTTCTGTAGTTGTCAATTCACATTCATCGCTAAGTACTGGCGTTGTGTAATCTCCAAAAACTACCACATTACTTGCTCTTAAGTCCATGTAATCCCTTTCGCAGCCATCTTCATTTTGTGGCGCATTTGTTAGTTGTTCACTACCATCAACAACGGTTCCTACCATAGAAAGTTTCCATTTACCCTGAAGTGGAGCTAATGTTTCTCCTTCATTGTCATCACTGTCACATGATATTGCAAAAATTCCGATGAATGCAATAAGTACTAGCATTAAGCTTCTCTTTTTCATTTTTTCATTTTTATAATTAATAATGGCTAAATTAATAGGAAACCGAGCCGTACATATTACATAATTTCCGCGTTTTGTTACATAACTCGAAAGTGATTCCTAATTTAATTCCATACCAACCCGCTCAATCAACTCTTCAAAATATCCTAAACAACCCGTTCCATATCGACAGTATTATAAAGGATTTAAAAACCAAACAAACATTTCCTCACACAAAAGAAATAAAAAACCTACAGTTGTTAAAAACAAAAACATGTACAATTTAGTCGAAAACATGTACTTTACTAACGTTTCGTCGAAAAACCAACATTTAGGACTTAAAAAGAAAATTAAACTTTTTGAACTAAAAAAAAATAAAAATACATTTACGCAAAACATCCCTAATAAAAAAAACACTAAACTAAAAAAATCAACTAAAAAATTATGAATTCTGAAAACTTGCAAACCAAATGGGGACAATTCATTTCTCTGGTAACTGTATTCTTCTTCTGGGGCTTTGTTGGATCAGCCAATGATATTCTGATTCCAGTATTTAAAAAAGTATTTACCTTATCCCAAGTACAATCGCAATTAGTAGCTTGGGCATTTTATGCCGCTTATTTTGTAGGCTCTATTATCTTTTTTCTGGTTTCTTTAAAATCAGATGTGTTACAAAAATTTGGTTACAAGAAAACACTGGCAGCTGGTTTAAGCGTTTCGGCTATTGGTTCGTTTTTATTTGTTCCAGCCGCTACAATGGAAAGTTTTCCTTTTTTCTTAACCGCATTATTTACGGTAGGATTGGGTTTTTCTATCCAACAAATTGTAGCTAATCCGTTAGCTATTAAAATGGGAAGTCCCGCAACCGGAGCCCATCGTTTGACTCTGGCTGGTGGTGTTAATTCGTTCGGAACCACTATTGGTGCTATTTTGTTAGGAATTGCATTATTTGGAATGGGAAGCAGCTCAGAAACTACACTTTCATTAGAAGACATTAAACTTCCTTTTGTTATTCTAGGATTTGCTTTTATTCTAGTGGCTCTTTTTATGCTTTTTTCTAAAATTGAAGATCCTGCAAAAGAAGAAGAAATAAAAATTGAAGCAGGTAATAAAAAATTCGCCATTAAAGATTATCCTCAATTGTACCTGGGAATGATTGCGATTTTTATTTATGTGGGAACTGAAGTTACGATAATTAGTAATCTTCCTGCCTTATTAAAAACTGCGGAGTTTGGAAATATTCTCGAAGAAGCCATTCCTCCATTTATTGCTTTGTATTGGGGAAGTTTAATGATTGGTCGCTGGAACGGTGGTGTAAATGTTTTCAATACTTCGAAAGCTACTAACATGTTGCTTAAATTTATTGTTCCCGCCTTAGCTTTTGGAGTAATTATACTAACTAATATTTTTGCAGAACACAATGTTGATGCTTTTTATATTTATCCTATCTGGATATTAATTTTTATTCTAATCAGTTTTATTGGCGGAAAAAATGCTGGAAAAACATTGATGCTTTTTGGCGTTTCAGGACTACTAATGATGTTAATTGGATTGGTTTATCCAGACAGAGAAATTGCAAAATTCTTTTTCATCTCAGGAGGTTTGTTCTTATCTATTATGTGGCCTTCAATTTTTGACTTAGCCATTGCTGGTTTAGGAAAAAATACTGGAAAAGCTTCCTCATTTCTGATTATGATGATTCTGGGCGGTGGAGTAATTCCGTTAATTCAAGGAAGAATTTGTGATTTTGACTTAACTAATCCAGAAGGGATAATGGGGATTTCATGGACTCATTTCTCATACACTATACCTCTTTTAGGATTTGGTTATTTGGCATTTTACGGCTTTTATTGCCCTAAAATCCTGAAAAAACAAGGCGTTTTTCACGTTGAATCCGAAGGAGGCGCACACTAAACTAACTATTTTCAAAACGAAGCCATCATTTTTTTGATGGCTTTTTTTATGTTCAGAATTTACAAAAATCATTCCTTCCTTTAAAGCGATGTGATTAAATTATGGAATAGTAAACAAGCCACCCCGCCCGCTGGGCACCCCTCCAAAGGAGGGGAAGTCGCGTAATTTCCCCTCCTTTGGAGGGGTGTCTGAAAGACGGGGTGGCTTTTCTATATTTTAAGAGTTTAACCTTTTTAACAGAATTAGTTCTTAACTTAATGATATTGTCCTTTAGGGGCAGAGAACACGAAAATTTCTTTTTTAAAATAAATTTAAACAGCTTCTTAATAATTCGAATAAATTAGTTTTTTAAAAATATATTTGTCCAAAATTTCGAACATGAAAAAACAACTACTCTTACTCTCTATACTTTTATTTATTGCTTCTTGCGGTGTGAAACAAACTAGGAATTTGTTGACTACTGGAAATTATGACGAAGCAATTGACAACGCTATTTCTAATTTGCGTTCGAATAAAGACAAAAAAGGAAATCAGGAATATGTTTATCTGTTGGAAGAAGCTTTTTTTAAAGCCAAAGAAAGAGATTTAAACAGTTTGAATTTATTAGAACAAGACAAAAATCCGTCTAATCTGGAAAAAATATTCAATACTTATGTTCAATTGGATAATCGTCAGGAAAAAATAAAACCTTTACTCCCTTTAAAATTACTGAAAGAAAATAAGAATGCTAAATTCACTTTCGACAATTACAACAAACAAATTGTTGAAAGCAAAAGTGCTTTGTCTAAATATTTATACGATAATAGCAAAGCTTTACTGAAATCAACAAACAAATTAGAAATTAGAAAAGCCTATGACGATTTGGAATATTTAAACCAAATCAATCCTAATTACCAAAACACATTGCAATTGCTAGAAGAAGCCTTGATAAAAGGAAGATATTATGTAAATGTAGCTTTACGCAACCAAACTAATATGGTTATTCCAGTTGCTTTACAAAATGATTTATTGGATTTCAACACCCTTGGAATGAACGACAAATGGACAGTTTACCACAATAGTCTTCAAAAACAAATTAAATATGATTACCAAATCATTGTCAATTTTAGAGCAATCAACATCACCCCTGAACAAATAAAAGAGAAAGAATTTGTTAAAGAAAAGGTAATCAAAGAAGGTTTGAAAGATCTTTTAGATAAAAACGGAAAACCCGTAAAAGACAGCCTTGGAAAAACAATTAAAGTAGATAATCTAAAAACTATTGTAATTCGAATTAGAGAATTCAATCAGTTTAAAGCTTGCCAAATTACTGCAAATGTGGATTATATCAATTTTACAAACAAACAACTTTTAAAATCTTTTCCTTTAGCATCTGAATCTGTTTTCAGTAATGATTATTCGACTTACAAAGGCGATAAAAGAGCAACTGAAGAAACTTATTATTCTTATTTTAATCGAAAATTAGTTCCCTTTCCTAGCAACGAGCAAATGGTTTACAACACGGGCGAAGATTTGAAAGCCAAATTGAAAGCGATTCTAGTGAGAAATAAATTTTAAATTTCATATAATTCAATAGATTGCAACTCTTTGATCAACAAATCCAAATGTTAAAATAAATTATAAAACACTGTTCAGTTTCAAAAATATGTTTACTTTTGCACTAATGAATTACAAAAGTGTACATATTACCTCATTGTCACGGATAGACAAGCCAGTTACTTCGCCCGAAGTACGGATACTTGTATAGTATCTAAAAATGCTTTTGGTCTTATTATTCATTATTTTTATTATTACCACATTGAAATTACAACCGTTATCCGTTGGATTAACATATCCTAAAAGTAAAATTTTATTTTTTTTATATTCCTACATTTTTTCTTGTTGGCTTTATTATGTTAATTTTGCAGTCAATTTCAAAAAAGGTTCCATATTAAAATTTAATTATTTCACATTTTTTAACCCAAAATTCATCTTTTGAAATGAATATCTCTATTGTTATAGCTCAGGAAGAACATTTTAAGTACGCACAAATTATTTGCGATACTATAGAAACGTCTGCCCTATTGAGAGGAACCGGAATAGCAAAAAGAACTCCTGAATATGTCCAGAAAAAAATGGAAAATAAGGATGCTGTTATTGCATTGGATAAAAAAGGGAATTTTGCAGGTTTCTGCTATATCGAAAGCTGGCAACACGGTAAATTTGTTGCGCATTCAGGATTGATCGTACATCCTGATTTTAGAAATCTAGGGTTAGCTAAGAAAATTAAAACCTTTGTTTTTGATTATTCATTAAAAAAATATCCTGGTGCCAAAGTATTTGGTATTACAACTGGTTTAGCGGTAATGAAAATCAACTCTGATTTAGGGTACAAACCCGTTCCTTTTTCTGAATTAACTAGCGATCCTACTTTTTGGTCTGGTTGTAAAACCTGTACTAATTTTGAAATATTAAAAAGTAAAGATTATAAAATGTGTTTGTGTACGGGAATGCTTTATGATCCCGCTGAAAAACCAAAAGATCCACCCAAACATCCATTTAATGTACGGATTTGGAATCGATTGAAAAAAATCAAACAAGCATTGTTTTTAGAAAATAAAGACGAATTTATCAAACTGTATAAAAAATTAAATCTAATCAGCTAAAAGCACAAAAGCCGATAGCCATTAATAGCCCATAAAAAATGAAAAAAGTTGTATTAGCTTATAGTGGAGGTCTAGATACCTCATATTGCCTTAAATATTTAAAAAATGAAAAAGGATATGAAGTTCACACCGTATTAATTAATACAGGAGGTTTTGATGATGCTGAATTAAAAGCTATCGAAGACAGAGCCTATGAGTTAGGAAGTGCGAAACACGCTAATCTTACTATCTTAGATAAATATTATGACAAAGCCATCAAGTATTTAATTTATGGAAATGTATTAAAAAACAATACCTACCCATTATCAGTAAGTGCTGAACGTGTTTTTCAGGCAATTGAAGCTATAAAATACGCTAAATCTGTTGGTGCTACTGCTATTGCTCACGGAAGTACAGGTGCTGGAAACGACCAAATTCGTTTTGATTTAATTTTCCAGACTATTGCTCCCGAAATTGAAATCATCACTCCTATTCGTGACTTGAAATTATCAAGACAAGAAGAAGTAGATTATTTATCTCAAAACGGAGTTCACTACTCTTGGGAAAAAGCACAATATTCGATCAACAAAGGACTTTGGGGAACTAGTGTAGGCGGAAAAGAAACTTTGACATCACACCAATCTTTACCAAGCGAAGCTTATCCTTCTCAATTAACAAAAGAAGGCGAAGAAAAAGTAACTCTTGAATTCAAAAAAGGAGAATTAGTAGCTGTAAACGGTATTGCTGACAAACCTTCGAATAATATTGTAGCACTTGAAAAATTAGCTAGTGCTTACGCTATTGGTAGAGATACTCACGTGGGTGATACAATTATCGGAATTAAAGGAAGAGTTGGTTTTGAAGCGGCTGCACCAATTATCATTATTAAAGCACACCATTTATTAGAGAAACACACTCTTGGAAAATGGCAACAATACTGGAAAGAACAACTAGGAAACTGGTACGGAATGTTATTCCATGAAGGTCAGTTTTTAGATCCTGTAATGCGTAACATCGAAGCTTTCCTTGAGGATACTCAAAAAACAGTAAACGGAAAAGTATTTGTTTCGTTGAAACCCTATCATTTTTCATTAGACGGAATCGAATCTGATAATGATTTAATGAATACTGGTTTTGGTCAATATGGCGAAATGAACAATGCCTGGACATCAGATGATGCTAAAGGATTTATTAAAATCTTAGGTAATGCTCAAAACATATTTTCATCTGTAAACAATGAAACTTACGAGTAATTAATTGTAGTGATTTATATTATGAAAATAAAAACATTTGTTTTATTACCGTTATTTTTTATACTGTTTGGATGTTCTAATAGTGATGATTCTTCTACTGAGGAAGAAACATTGAAAAGTATCACCTATGAAGTTTTATCATTTGAATTTACAGCTGACACTGGTAATAATTCATCTCGTTTAAAATATAATATAAAATACACTAACCCTAATAATGTGGCTGTAAAAGGAAGTACTGCAGTAACTATGGATTATAATGGAATAATATTAAGACCCATTAAAAGAGTTCCTCCTTATGTTGAAATTGGTGCAAATTCTACTTATACAGAAGTTTATAATGTTGAATCTCCTCATGACACACAATCATTAAGTCCTGAGCAGATAAAGACATTTACCGTGAAGTTCGTAACAGCAGAATTCGTTTTTGCTATTGATTAAAAAACATAGGAGATTAGATAACTTTTTAAAATTGTCTAATCTAAAAACACAAAAGATATTAAAAATCGAATTCGATTTAACAATGTATCTAAAAAAATAAAGATTATGATTAAAGTTGGAATAATAGGCGGTTCGGGATATACAGCAGGAGAATTAATTAGAATTCTGATGTTTCACCCGAATGCTCAATTGGATTTTGTTTACAGTACTACAAACGCTGGAAAATCACTATCTGTGGCACACCACGATTTGTTAGGCGATATCGAAATGAATTTTACGGATACTATCAATCCTGATGTTGATGTGCTTTTCTTGTGTTTAGGACACGGAAAATCCATTTCATTCTTAGAAAACAATAAATTCTCAGATAATACCAAAATCATCGATTTAGGAAACGATTTCCGTTTGACAAAAGACAAAAACTTTAACGGAAAATCTTTTGTATACGGATTGCCTGAACTAAATAAATCCGACATTAAAAACGCCAATTATATTGCTAATCCAGGTTGTTTTGCTACGGCTATTCAATTGGCTTTATTGCCATTGGCTGCTGATAGTGCATTGACTGAAGATGTTCACATCAACGCCACAACCGGTAGTACAGGTGCTGGAGTTGGTTTAGCTGCTACTTCACATTTTAGCTGGAGAAACAATAATTTCTCGCACTACAAGGTATTTGAGCACCAACATTTGGGAGAAATCAATCAAAGTATCAATCAATTGCAGGCGGATTATTCAGATGAATTGATTTTTATACCCAACAGAGGCGATTTCCCAAGAGGAATTTTTGCCACTTTATATACAAAATCGGAAGAAAGTTTAGACGATTTGGTTGCCAAATACGAAGCTTATTATGCTGACCAACCTTTTGTAACAGTGACTACTACTAACATCAACATGAAACAGGTAGTACAAACGAACAAATGTATTATTAGTTTATTAAAAAAAGGAAACCGGGTTTTAATTACTTCAATAATTGATAATTTATTGAAAGGCGCCTCTGGTCAGGCGGTTCAAAACATGAATTTAATGTTTGGATTAGAAGAGACTACAGGATTGCATTTGAAACCAAGTGGATTTTAAAAAAGCTTAATTGCTAAATCGGTTAATTGTTTAATCGATTCAGCAATTAAACAATTAACCGATTAAACAATAAAAAAATGAACTTATTTGACGTTTACCCATTATACCCTATTACGCCTGTAAAAGCTTTAGATTGCACGATTACAGACGATAAAGGAATCGAATATTTAGATTTATACTCTGGTCACGGAGTAATTTCTATTGGACATACACAACCGGATTATGTTGCTAAAGTAAAAGAGCAATTGGATAATTTGAGTTTTTACTCGAATGCTATTCAGAATCCTTTACAAGTAGAATTAGCAGAAAAATTAGGAAAAGCTTCTGGCTTAACTGATTTCAGCTTATTTCTTTGTAGTTCTGGTGCTGAAGCCAATGAAAATGCTTTGAAAGTAGCTTCTTTTCACACGAACAAATCAAGAGTAATTGCTTTTGATAATTCGTTTCACGGAAGAACTTCTGCAGCAGTTGCTGTAACCGATAACAAAAAAATTGTTGCGCCATTAAACGCACAACAAGCCGTTACATTTCTGCCTTTAAACCAAATTGATTTGGTAGAAGCAGAATTGAAAAAAGGAGATGTTTGTGCGGTTATCATCGAACCTATCCAAGGTGTTGGTGGTTTAGACCAGGGAACAACTGAATTCTTTCAAGCTTTGGAAAAAGCATGTAAAGCCAATGATGTAGTTTTAATTTTAGACGAAGTACAATCAGGTTACGGAAGAAGCGGAAAATTCTTCGCTTTCCAACACCACGGAATCAATCCTGATATTGTAACTACAGCTAAAGGAATGGGGAACGGTTTCCCTATTGGAGGCGTTTTGATTTCTCCTAAATTCCAGGCTAGCTACGGATTATTAGGAACTACTTTTGGTGGAAGTCATTTGGCTTGTGCTGCTGGAATTGCTGTTTTAGACGTGATGGAAGCTAAAAATCTAATCGAAAACACCAACAAAGTTTCAGAATACTTTTTTGAAGCGATTAAAGTAATTCCTGAAATCATCAAAGTAAAAGGAAGAGGATTGATGTTAGGAGTTGAATTTGACTTTGACGTGAGTGCTTTGAGAAAGAAAATGATTATTGAGAAATATATTTTTACAGGTGGAGCTAACAATAAAAACTTATTGAGAATCCTTCCACCATTAACGATTACTACTGACGCAATTGACGCATTTATCGTTGCACTACAGGAATCATTAGCAGAATTAAAAGCATAAGTTTTTTTAAACTTTTGCTCCGCAAAGTCTCTGACTTTGAGGATGTGTTTGAAGGTTTTAAACCTTCGTTTTGTATGCGGTCAGAGACCGATTCTCGCTCCCTCAAAGTCAGAGACTTTGCGGAGCTGAAGAAAGTTTAGTTGAATTAAAATAATCATGAAATATAAAACCACGTTAACTCTTTCTTTGATAACCATAATATTTGGTTGGATTTTAAGTGGATTTGGTTTTACAACAAAATTAGGTCATCCTATAAGTACAATTTGTTTTTTAACAGGTTTACTAATGATTCTATTTGGCGTTATATTTTTTATTAAAACAATAAGAGAAAAATGAGTACTATTTTATCCATAGAAAAAAGAAATGCTGTATTGACTACTATGGCGGCTCTTTTAGAACAAGAAAGAGAAGCTTTGAAAGCCATCAATCAACAAGATTTAGCCAATTATAATGGTGAAGATTTGGCTATGGAAAAACGGCTACTCGTTGATGATGCCAAGGTGGACGGAATGATTCTTTCTGTACAACAATTGGCTAGTCAGGAAGATCCTGTGGGTCAGGTTCGTTATGAATTCACTCATGATAACGGAATGAAAATCAGCAATAAAACGGCTGCTTTTGGAACGATTTTGATTATTTATGAGTCGCGTCCAGATGTAACGGTGGAAGCTGGTGGAATTGCTTTCAAATCAGGAAATAAAATTTTATTGAAAGGCGGAAAAGAATCCTTGCTTTCGAACCAAAAAATTGTGAGTCTTTGGCACCAGGCTTTAGAAAGCAATGGAGTTTCAACGGATTGGGTGGAATATTTGAATTATGACCGAGTTCAAACTCAGGCTTTCTTAGAAAAACCAACACAAAGAGTCGATTTAATTGTACCTCGTGGTGGTGAAAAACTGATTGAATTTACTAAAAAACACGCAAGCTGTCCAGTGATTGTAAGCGGTCGAGGAAATAATTTTGTGTATGTAAATGCTGATGCTGATTTAGAAAAAGCATTATCGATTATTATTAACGGAAAGACCTCAAACATATCCGTTTGTAATGCTTTAGATAAAGTTTTAATTGATACTAATATCCCAAATTGGGAAGGCTTCGCTAACGAATTGGCAACCAAATTAAAAGCATATAATGTAACTATTTTAGGCGATGACGCTTTCGCAAAAGCAACTCAGGTTCCTGCAATAGAAAATGATTTGATTTGGTACGAAGAGTTTTTGGATTACAAAATTGTGATTGGAACTATCGATTCGAAACAAGATGCGATTGCTAAAATCAACAAATATTGTGGAGGACATTCGGCTTCAATTATTACCGAAGACAAAGCGATTGCGCAAGAATTCATGGAAAACATTGACGCTTCATCCGTTTATCATAATGCTTCTACTCGTTTCACTGATGGAGGGCAATTTGGTTTAGGAGGAGAATTAGCTATTAGTACAGATAAATTACACCAACGCGGACCAATTGGTTTACAACATTTGGTAACCAATAAATGGTATATTTACGGAGACGGACAGATCAGGTAGCAGAAAACAGACTTGAGATTGCAGAATTTAGATTTCAGATTGATTTCAGTTGAAATTGACATTGATTTTTGATATTGAATTAAAAAAAAACTTTGTGCCCTTTGCGATTACTTTGTGTCCTTTGTGGTTAAAAAAAGCCCTTTGCGGTTAAAAAACATGGCAAAAAAAAGAATTTTATTAAAATTAGGAAGCAATACGCTAACCAAAGAAACCAATCATATTTCGAGAGGAAAGATTGAAGATATTGGTATGCAAATAGCCGCCTTAAACGATGAATACGAATTTATCATTGTGAGTTCGGGCGCTATTGCTGCGGCGAAACAATTTGTTAAGTTAGACAACAACGACAAAGATGTTTTTGTAAAACAGGCTTTGGCTTCTATTGGTCAGCCGCATTTAATGCGGATTTACAATGAAAACTTTAAGGATTTAGGACTAAATACTTCGCAGTGTTTGCTTTCTTATTCTGATTTTGAAAAAGAACAAACCAGAAAAAACATTGTCAATACAATTAATGTATTAGTCAAAAACAATTACATCCCTATCATCAACGAAAACGATACGGTAGCCACGGATGAAATTAAATTTGGCGACAATGATAAATTAGCTGCTTTGACCGCTGTGTTACTAAAAGTTGATATTCTGATTATTGCTACAAACACAAATGGAATTTATATAAAATCCTCTATTGGTAATCCAAATCCTGAAACTATAGCAATTGTAAATGATTTAAGAATTTTAGAAAAAGAAATTGGAGAATCAAAATCATCTCACGGAACAGGCGGAATGCAATCTAAAATAGAAGCCGCAGCCATTGCAAAAGAAGCTAATATTGAAACCTGGATTGTGAATGGTCTAAACGACAATTTTATATTGAACGCACTAAAAAACGAAATACTTTTTACTAAAATAATATAAAGCTAATTTGGCTATTTTTGACTTTGTTATTCAATTAACACATCAACAAACTACCAAATCAACAAATAAACTATCAATTATGAACTACATCTCAATTCAAAACATCGACAACTTGTCACAATGGGTTCAAGATGCACTTAAAATAAAAAAGAATCCTCTTAAACATAAAAAATTAGGTAAAAACAAAACCTTAGGAATGTTGTTTTTCAATCCTAGTTTAAGAACACGTTTGAGTACTCAAAAAGCAGCCTTAAATTTAGGAATGAATGTCATGGTAATGAATTTTAGCAATGAAGGATGGACGCTGGAATTTGAGGATGGAGTAATCATGAATCAAGGTGCTTCAGAACACATTAAAGAAGCTGCTGAAGTAGTATCTCAATATTGTGATATTATTGCTATCAGAGCGTTTGCTGGATTGATTGATAAAGAAAAAGACAATGCCGAAACGGTTTTGGCTGGTTTCTTAAAACATGCTACCGTACCTATTGTTAACATGGAAGGTGCAACTGGACATCCTCTACAATCTTTGGCTGATGCCATTACAATAGAAGAATTCAAAACGCCTCACAGACCTAAAGTGGTTTTATCCTGGGCACCACATCCTCGAGCTTTGCCTCAGGCTGTAGCCAATTCATTTGTAGAAATGATGCAATTGCAAGATGCTGATTTTGTAATTACACATCCGGAAGGTTACGAATTGAATCCTGCCATTACCAAAGATTCTAAAATAGAATACGATCAGGATAAAGCTTTTGAAAATGCCGATTTTATTTATGCCAAAAACTGGAGTAATTACATTGAATACGGTCAAATTACAAATGCGGATTCTAACTGGACCATTACTGCCGAAAAAATGGCTTTGACTAATAATGCTAAATTCATGCACTGTTTACCCGTAAGACGTAATGTAATTGTAGCCGATGAAGTTATTGACAGCGAAAATTCGATTGTAATTGAACAAGCCAATAACAGAACCTACGCAGCACAATTAGTGTTACAAAAAATATTGAAAGCAAGGTTCTAAAATATCAGAAGTTTAATATTTTAAAATTTTGAATCCAAAAGCAACAACATGAAACAACAACTTACAGTAATAAAAATAGGTGGAAACATCATCGATAATCCAACTGAATTAACGCAATTCCTTTCTGATTTTTCTAAAATTGAAGGAGCTAAAGTTTTAGTTCATGGTGGTGGAAAATCAGCAACTAAAATGGCACAAAGCATAGGCTTAACTCCTAAAATGGTTGATGGTCGCCGCATTACTGATGCACCAATGCTGGATATTGCTGTGATGATTTATGCGGGTCAAATTAATAAAAATGTAGTTGCCGAATTACAAGCAAATAACACCAATGCCATAGGTTTTTCTGGTGCAGATGGAAATCTTATCCTTTCAGAAAAAAGAAATCATCCTACAATTGATTATGGTTTTGTGGGTGATGTAAAAAAAGTAAACACAGCTTTATTGCAAAAAATAATCGGATTAGAAATAGCTCCTGTTTTTTGTGCCATCACACACGATAAAAACGGGCAATTACTGAACACTAATGCAGACACCATTGCAAGTGAATTAGCCATTGCACTTTCGGAAGTTTTTGAAGTAACCTTAAATTATTGCTTCGAAAAAGCGGGAGTTCTTACGGATGTTGAAGATGAAAATTCAGTAATCCAACAAATAAATTCAGAACTTTATGCTAAACTAAAAGAAGAAGGTGCTATCCATTCGGGAATGATTCCTAAATTAGACAACTGTTTTAATAGTCTGTCTAAAGGTGTTCAGAAAATCAAAATTGGACACCATAAAATGCTAAAAAATGCCGATGCTATTTACACAAGCATTCAATTATAAACACAGTTGGTTTATTCATTTTTATAATAATAAACCAATCCTAGTTTGAAAATTAGAAGAAAACCTTCTAAAAAAACTCCCAGAGAGTCTACCTCTATCGGAAAAACAAATAAAATGAAAAACATCGAAACACTTACTCAAGAAGCAATTAATTTATTAAAAAGCCTAATTGAAACACCTTCGTTTTCTAGTGAAGAGCAGCAAACCGCTCTTTTAATAGAAAATTGGTTTAACCAAAACGAAATACCTTTCAAGAGAGAGAATAACAATGTTTGGGCATTCAATAAACATTTTGACAAAAACAAGCCTACCCTACTTTTAAACTCACACCACGATACCGTTAGACCCAATCAGGCTTATACAAATGATCCTTTTAAAGCCATTGTTGAAGATGGAAAACTATTTGGTCTAGGAAGTAATGATGCTGGCGGATGTCTGGTTTCATTAATGGCAAGTTTTACTTATTTTTATGCCAATGAAAATCTGCCTTACAACATTGTAATGGTAGCTTCAGCCGAAGAAGAAAGCAGCGGAAAAAACGGTTTAAACAGTGTATTAAAACACTTACCAGAACTTGAATGCGCTATTGTGGGCGAACCTACTTTAATGCAATTGGCTATAGCCGAAAAAGGTTTATTAGTACTGGATGTAAAGGTAAAAGGAACAGCCAGTCATGCTGCACATCAAAACGAAGACAATTCAATATATAATGTTATTCCTGTAGTGGAATGGTTTAAAAACTATAAGTTCGAAAAAATTTCGACTGCATTAGGGCCTGTAAAAATGACCGTAACCCAAATCACTGCAGGTAAACAACACAATGTGGTGCCATCAGAATGCAATTTGGTAGTTGATATCCGAGTAAATGATTGTTACACCAACCAAGAAATTTTAGATACCATAAAAGAAAGTGTAAATGCCGAAGTCACTCCTCGTTCTATGCACTTAAAAGCTTCATCAATTCCTGAAACACATGGATTAGTTCAGGCAGGAATTGCATTAGGCAGAACTACTTATGGCTCTCCTACGCTTTCAGACCAATCGGTTTTAAGCTGTAAATCGTTAAAATTAGGACCTGGCGATAGCTTGCGTTCGCACTCGGCTGATGAATTTATTTACTTGAACGAGATCGAAGAAGGAATTCAATTGTACATCAAAATATTGACTGATTTTTTTAAAAACATATAGTACGGACAGCTCGCGAGCTGTCCCTTCAATAAAAAAAATACACTTATGAAACTTTGGGAAAAAGGAATACCAACAGATAAACAAATCGAACAATTCACCGTTGGAAACGACCGTGAACTCGATTTGGTATTAGCAAAATACGATGCTTTAGGCTCTATTGCTCACGCTAAAATGTTGGAACAAATTGGATTACTAACTCCAACTGAAACTGATTCTTTAGTAGTCGCTTTAAACGAAATTATTGCTGATGTAGCCAAAGGCAATTTCGAAATCGAAGACAGTTTTGAAGATGTACATTCTAAAATTGAATATCTTTTGACGGTGAAATTAGGTGATGCTGGTAAAAAAATCCACACTGCCCGTTCCCGTAACGACCAGGTTTTAGTTGATGTAAACTTATACCTGAAAGATGTTGTAAAAGACTTGAAATCTCAGGTAAAAACATTGTTTGATTTATTAATGGAATCGGCAGAAAAGCATCAAAATGTATTGTTACCAGGGTATACACATTTGCAAATTGCAATGCCTTCTTCTTTTGGAATGTGGTTTTCTGCTTATGCTGAAACCTTGATTGATGACATTACGATGCTGAATGCAGCATTAAAAGTAGTCGATCAAAATCCATTGGGTTCTGCTGCTGGTTACGGAAGCTCCTTCCCTATCAACCGAACTTTTACTACTCAGGAATTAGGATTCGAAACCTTGAAATACAATTCGGTTGCGGCACAAATGAGCCGTGGAAAATCAGAGAAAACAGTCGCTTTTGCAATGAGTAGTGTTGCTGCTACTTTGGCTAAATTCTCGATGGATGTATGTTTGTACATGAGTCAGAATTTTGATTTTATCAGCTTACCTGCTCATTTAACTACAGGTTCTAGCATCATGCCACACAAGAAAAATCCTGATGTTTTTGAGTTAATTCGTGGGAAATGCAACAAGATTCAAGCCTTGCCTTATGAAATTACTTTGATTACCAATAATCTTCCAAGTGGGTACCACCGTGATTTGCAATTATTGAAGGAAGGATTGTTTCCGGCTATTCAAAACCTGCAAGCTTGTTTAGATATTGCTATTTTTTCCATCAAAGACATCAAAGTAAAAGACGAAATCTTAAACGATAAAAAATACAATTACCTGTTTACTGTAGATACTTTAAACGAAATGGTAGTAGCAGGGATGCCTTTTAGAGATGCTTACAAAGCCGTTGCGGAACAATTAGAAGCTGGCACGTATGAATCTCCAAAAGAAACCAAACACACTCACGAAGGAAGTATCAATAACCTTTGCTTAGCAGAAATTAAAGAAAAAATGAATCTGGCTTACTAAAAGCAAAAGCATTCAAACAAAAAAAGCCATGAACTTTCGGATTATAGTATTTAAATTCGTGAATTCGTGGCTTTATACTTTAAAATCTGTGCTAATCTGTGTAATCTGAGGTTAAAAACAAAAATTATAATTCGTGAATTCGTGGCAAAAAAAATACTATAACTTCCCTTTCAATACCGTAGCATCAATATCCGAATGCGAAGCATCATAAACCGATTTTCCGTCTTTTATTAAAAGTATTTGTGGCGATTCGTGATACACATTAAAACGATTGGCTATTTCATTCGAAATTTCGCGGTAAGCGATTAAATCTAAAAAATAAGGCGTAACCTCATCTTGTAACTTAAACTCATTTTCAAATTGCTTTAACGCCATTCTGCTCACACTGCAACGGGTACTGTGTTTAAAAATAACCGCTGGTTTCTCATTCGAATTGAAAATAATCTCACCCAACTGATCAATATCAGTAAGCAGTTCCCAATTCATTTTACTTTCTGGCTGTTTAGGAGTTTCATCACTCCCAAAAATATCTTTAAAAAAACTCATGTCTTGACTGGTTTTAGGTCATTTTGACATTTTATTATGATAAAAATCATCATTTTAATGTCATTTTGACTGTAAATTTACGATGGAATACAAATTGAATGTTGTTCAGCAAAGATAAATAAATAGCAACTCAAAAATATACGAATCATGAATATAAATAAATTCACTATTAAATCGCAGGAAGCCATTCAGCTTTCGCAACAGCTCGCACAAAGTTACGGACAACAACAAATAGAAAACGAACACATTTTTAAAGCCATCTTTGAAGTCGATGAAAATGTAGCGCCTTTTATTTTGAAAAAACTGAACGTAAATGTGCCGTTGTTTTTACAAATTCTGGACAGCACCATTCAAAGCTTCCCAAAAGTTTCGGGTGGCGATGTGATGCTTTCCAGAGAGGCCAACAAAGCACTAAACGAAGCCGAAATTATTGCTAAAAAAATGAACGATGAATATGTTTCTATCGAACATTTAATCTTAGCTATTTTCGATTCTAAAAGCAAAGTGGCGCAAATTTTAAAAGATCAGGGTGTTACTGGAAAAGCATTGAAAGCCGCTATTGAAGAATTACGCAAAGGCGAAAGAGTAACTTCAGCATCTGCCGAAGAAACCTATAATTCGTTAAATAAATACGCTAAAAACCTGAACGAATTAGCCAAATCAGGAAAACTCGATCCTGTAATTGGTCGTGACGAAGAAATTCGACGTGTATTGCAAATCCTGACCCGTAGAACCAAAAACAATCCAATGCTTGTGGGTGAACCTGGTGTGGGTAAAACCGCCATTGCCGAAGGTTTAGCACACCGAATTGTAGATGGCGACGTGCCTGAAAACCTGAAAGACAAAATCGTGTTTTCACTGGATATGGGTGCTTTGATTGCCGGAGCCAAATACAAAGGAGAATTTGAAGAGCGCTTAAAATCGGTAGTGAAAGAAGTAACTGCTGCCGAAGGAGACATTGTTTTGTTTATTGACGAAATCCACACGCTGGTTGGTGCCGGAGGTGGCGAAGGTGCGATGGATGCAGCTAATATCCTGAAACCAGCTTTGGCTCGTGGCGAATTGCGTGCCATTGGTGCAACCACTCTCGACGAATACCAAAAATATTTCGAAAAAGATAAGGCGCTTGAAAGACGTTTCCAAAAAGTAATTATCGAAGAACCGGATACCGAAAGTGCGGTTTCTATCCTTCGTGGAATCAAGGAAAAATACGAAACACATCATAAAGTCCAAATCAAGGATGAGGCGATTATTGCTGCGGTAGAATTGTCGCAACGTTATATTACCAATCGTTTTTTACCAGACAAAGCTATCGATTTAATGGACGAAGCGGCTTCTAAAATCCGAATGGAAATCAATTCCAAACCCGAAGAACTGGATGTTTTGGATCGAAAAGTAATGCAATTGGAAATCGAAATTGAAGCGATCAAACGCGAAAAAGACGAGAGCAAACTTAAGATTTTAGGAATGGAATTAGCCAACCTGAAAGAAGACCGAAACAAGATTTTTGCCAAATGGAAATCAGAAAAAGATGTGGTGGATAACATTCAGGCTGTAAAAACAGAAATCGAAGACTTTAAGTACGAAGCCGAACGTGCCGAACGCGATGGCGATTATGGAAAAGTAGCCGAAATAAGATACGGAAGAATCAAAGAAGCTCAGGAACGTTTAGACGTTTTACACAAAGAATTACAGGAAAATCAATCAGGCGGAAGTTCGTTAATCAAAGAAGAAGTAACCCGCGAAGACATTGCCGAAGTAGTGGCCAAATGGACTGGAATTCCGGTAGTAAAAATGCTTCAGGGCGAAAGAGAAAAACTCCTGCATCTGGAAGAAGAATTGCACCGCCGTGTGGTAGGACAAGAAGAAGCCATCGAAGCCGTGAGTGATGCCGTTCGTCGTAGCCGTGCCGGATTGCAGGACATGAAAAAACCAGTAGGTACGTTCTTGTTCCTTGGAACAACGGGTGTGGGTAAAACCGAATTGGCAAAAGCCCTGGCCGAATATTTATTCGACGATGAAAACGCCATGACCCGAATTGATATGAGTGAGTATCAGGAACGCCACAGCGTGAGCCGCTTGGTAGGTGCGCCTCCGGGATATGTGGGTTATGATGAAGGCGGGCAATTGACCGAAGCCGTGCGCCGTAAACCCTATTCGGTAATTTTGCTGGATGAGATTGAAAAAGCGCATCCCGATACCTTTAACATCTTGTTGCAGGTGCTGGACGAAGGACGTTTAACAGACAACAAAGGCCGCCTTGCCGATTTTAAAAATACCATTATCATCATGACGTCTAATATGGGAAGTCATATTATTCAGGAGAAATTTGAGAACTTAAAAGGAAGTGTCGAAGCCGCAACCGAAGCTGCTAAAGTAGAAGTTTTAGGATTATTGAAACAAACCGTTCGCCCGGAATTCATCAACCGTATTGACGAAATTGTGATGTTTACACCGTTGACCAATGCTAACATTGCTCAAATTGTAGGCCTCCAACTCAAATCGGTTACTAAAATGCTGGCACAACAAGGCATCACTATGGACGCCACGCCACAAGCTATCGATTATTTATCTGATAAAGGCTATGATCCGCAGTTTGGAGCCCGTCCCGTAAAACGTGTCATTCAAAGAGAGGTGTTGAACCAGTTGTCTAAAGAAATTCTGGCTGGCAAAATCACTACCGATAGCATTATCCTTTTGGATGCTTTTGACGGCCAATTGGTTTTTAGAAATCAAACCGAGAAAATGAACTAAATATCGCTTTGTCACATCGAGCGCAGTCGAGATGCCATCCAGAGCGGAGTCGAAGGAAGTGTTCTCGACTACGCTCGAACTGACATTAAAAATTATGATTCAAACCAACACCAGTCCTCACGACTGGTGTTTTTTTTAGGAGCACAACCATAGTTTTCCATAAGTACTTCCCTCCTGCTCTCACCTTTATCTCGTTCCGTTCCACTCCACGAGGATATCGGCTCGATCAGGGCTAGTTAGAGCGTTTTATTTCCATAATACCGCATCCTGAATTATCTTACAAATAAAAAGTTTTTACAACTATTTATAAGAAAAAAAGAATATATTTGGATTTCAATAAAACCTGACGATTATGTGATTCATACATTACGATTTAGAGTAAAATGAGTGTGATTCTGTTAAATATATAAATGAGTGTGTATGAACAAAGAAATAACAGATAGAATAAAACAATATCTTCAGCTAGATACAAATTATGCTATAATAATAAATGGAGATTATGGTATTGGAAAAACGCATTATATAAAAAATGAACTTTTTCCAATAATTGAAAAATTAAAAATACCAAAATCGGAAAAAGACGAAACCTATTTGCCAATTCTAATTTCTCTCTTTGGTGCTAAATCTATTGAGGACATTCAAAATCAAATATTTATTGAATTATATCCAATATTAAAACAAAGAGGAGTAAAAATTGTAGCAGGTTTAGGCAATACAGTTTTAAAATATTTCGGAAGTAATCTAAAAGACTTACTTTCAGAAACTGGCACATCAAGCGAAAGTTTAACTGATTATCGAAAAATATTGATTTGTATTGATGATATAGATAGAAAAAGTAAAGATCTTGATTTAAAGGAAGTATTTGGTTTTGTTAATAATCTTGTAGAAAATCTTGATGCAAAAATTCTACTAATTGCAAATGAGGATGAACTAAGGAAAGAAATAAATACTGACGATATAGATAATTACTCATTGTTAAGAGAAAAGGTAATTGGTATTTCTGTAAGTTTTAACACTAATGTATCTTTAACCTTTGACAGAATTATTGAAACAAAATATAAAACTGAAAAGAAACTATATTTTGATTTTCTGACTGAACATAAGAAAACCATTGTCTATAGAATTTCACAAAATAAAGATAACCTTAGAAATTTATTATTCTTCTTAGAGCATTTTAAAATAATATTTAATAAAACAGCTAATTATCTTTTAACAGAAAAGAAATTTGAGGCAATAAAAAAAGATGTACTTGAAGAAATATTGAATTTCACTTTGCCAATATCAATCGAGTATAAAATGGGAAAATTAAACACAACTAATTTCTCTGAAATAAAGGAAATATATCAAGGTTTTTCGTTTAATCTTTCAGCATTTATTGGAAACTCTAATAAAGCAGAAGAACCTAAAAGTTATGCTGAATTATTTAAAGAAAAATATTCGCCAGATAACAATGTCCAAAGAGTATATTTTGATTCTATATTCAATTACATAACTGGTAAAACTTCATTTAAAATTGAACAATTATCAAATGAATTAAATTTGATTTACAAATTTGAAGACAACACAATACCCGAAAGAGAAAAATTAATTTCAAAGTTAAATTATTGGAATTGTGTTGATTTAAAAGACTCTGAGTATCGTTCATTTACATCTTCACTTTTAAATTATGTAGATAGAGGAGAGTTTTCTTTAGAACAATACCCAACTATATTTCATTATGTAACTAGATTTAATAATCTACTTAATTACAACATTGAAAATCTTAAAAAGCGGTTTAAGAAAGGAATACTTAAGGGTGTTCATAATTATCAATATGTGAGAAGCATTCATTTTCGATTATCTGTTGAAAGAACAAGTGAATTTTATGACGACTTGAAAGAAATTGTTGAATACTGTGTTGAAATAAATAAAGGCATTAAAGAAGACCAAGAATTAAAAGAATTAACCGATACATTTGATTTATTTTCATCTGATTTCAATACTTTTTTAGAAAAAGTTGAAGAAATGAATAGTGAGTTTATGTTTACACCATATTTTACGAAATATGATTTCAATAAAATTTGGAGAGTTATTAAAAAACTGAATAACACGCAGATTATAAATTTGGCTTTCTATTTTGAAGGAAGGTATCAAATAAATGTTTACGAAAAAATTTACTCGGAAAAACAATTTTTAGAAGAATTAAATAAAAAAGTTGAGAATTTAATATTGAGTAAAACTACTAAGAAACTGAAAAAAGTAACTTTAGAATTCTTTAGCCGAAAAATAAAAGACTCTATTGAACATTTTCCTGAGTAAAGAACTAATGCTAAAATCCAACCACTACCGCACGAAATGAAATTCGACGAAGTCAATCCTTTCGTGTGGTTCGTGTTAAAACCAAACTATGAAGTTTTCCCAACTTCTCAAAAAACAAATAAGAATCAAAACTAAATACATTCTGTAAATAAACATGAAACTAAAACCATCCATTATCTTTTACATGTTCGCAGTCATTGGCTCGCTTCTATTAGCAGCTGCTCTTTATCTATATCAGGATAAACAGGCTTTTTTTAAGAAAGCAGAAGTGGTACAAGGCACCGTTACTGAATTACTGAGATCAAGATCAGATAAATCAATAATGTATCGTCCCGTTGTAGAGTTTGAAACAAAATCAGGTAAAAAAGCAGAGTTTACTTCTTCTGTGGCCAGTAATCCTGCAAGCTATAATGTAGGAGAAAAAGTAGAGGTTCTCTATGATCCTGTCAACCCCGCTAAAGCCGATATTAACGGATTTAGTGCTTTGTATCTTGGACCTTTAATTTTAGGAATTATAGGAACTGTCTTTATTTTAATAAGTTTCATATCCATTCTATTTAGACATTTAAAACAAAAGAAAACAAAGTACTTGCTTGATAATGGCAAACGCATTGTCACCAAATTTGAGAATATACAACTTAATTCTGATATTAAAGTTAATAATAGAAACCCTTTCCAGATTTGTAGCCGCTGGCTCAACCCAAATACCAATGAATTGCATATTTTTAAAAGTGAGGACATCTGGTTTGATCCTACAGAATTTATAAAAACTGAGGAAATCAAGGTTATCATTGACCCAAATGATCCGAAAAAGTATCTAATGGATACCTCTTTTTTACCTAATCTCAGTCGTTGATTCCCCTACCGCCCGATATGAAATTAGACGAAGTCAAATCCAATAGAGTGGAAATGCTTTCCGTGCCCGCAACAATGAGCAAATAATTCTAACTATCGTGAGTTTCTTACGGAGGTGCTTCCTTCGTCAGCAGGATAAGTTTGTGGATAAACAGAAGAGTTCAAACTAAGCCTATAGCAATTAACATTATATATTTTTTTAAAGGAATCAAACAACTTAAATAAATAGTATGGAGAATCAATTTGAAGCAGGAATAAACATTGCGATAAAAATTCCTAAAAGCAAGTATAACGAAACGGTACATTTTTATCAAAACATTTTAAAGTTTGAAGTAACCGAAGTGCCAATAAGCAATCCAACAGTTTCCAAAACACATTCGGTAAAATTTGGAGCAAATGTAATTTGGTTAGATTGCGTTGACAATTACACCCATTCCGAAACCTGGTTGCAATTAACGGTTCCAAATGTGGAGGAAGCCACAGAGTATTTAAAATTAAATGGCGTAGACACCTGTGATGAACTGGAAGAATTACCAGAAGACATGCACTGGATTACTGATCCGGCAGGTACGGTTTTTAATGTGCAAAAAAAATGAAGCAAAGCTTCGAGCAATTAAAAGATAAATCGTAGCATTTGCAATGCGGTTAAAAACACTTATTTTTATAAACTCTAAAAGACACAGTATGCGAATAGTTATAATTTCGGTTTTGATGGTATTAGTAATAAACAGTTGTACTTCTGTTAAGACCTTACCAAAAAATGAGGAGTGGATTACCCTCTTTAATGGCAAGGATATTAAGGATTGGTTTGTAAAAATTCAGCACCATGAAGTGGGAGAGAATTTTGGCAATACTTTCAGAGCAGAAGACGGCATTTTAAAGGTACGCTATGATAAATATGCTGATTTTAATGATCAGTTTGGACATTTATATTACAAGATTCCGTATTCCTATTACCACCTTAAATTAGAATATCGCTTTGTAGGAGAACTTCAAAAAGGGGCACCAAGTTATACCTTACGCAATAGTGGCGTTATGTTTCATTCACAAGATCCCAGAACAATGCCTAAAGAGCAGGATTGGCCCATTTCAATTGAGTTTCAAATGTTAGGCGGATTGGGTGATGGCAAACCGCGACCAACAGGCAATATGTGTTCCCCGGGCACTAAAGTAGTGTATAACGACAAGCTTGATGAAAGCCATTGTATCAATTCTAAATCAAAAACCTATGACGGTGATCAATGGGTTCAAGCTGAAATAATTGTGCTGGGTGATTCACTGATAACTCATATTATTAATGGCGAAAAAGTGCTGCAATATTCAAAACCTCAGATAGGCGGAGATGTGGTAAATCGATATGATCCTGCCATTAAAGTGGATGGAAAGCTATTAAAAAGTGGTTTTATAGCATTACAAAGCGAAGGACAGCCAGTAGACTTCAGGAATATCCAACTTAAAGATTTATCTAAAAAATAATTATCCTGCTCCCACTGTACGAAAGGATTGTCTTCATTGAATTTCATTTCGTAAAGTAGCGTTGAAGCACTTTCAGCTTTGAATAAAAAATAAATTGATAAATAAAATGCTAAAAAAACAACTCTTTCTTTTATCTCTAATACTATTAAGCGGAACTGGATTTGGTCAAACAAAGTCTCTTACTGCTAAGGAAAAAGCAAAGCTGTATCCACATCAGGAAATTGTCTCCCGCTACCATAACACTTGGACACAAAAACATTACAAACAAAGAATAGCCATTTTTGAGAAAGAGCCTTTAGAAATGGGCGACATTATTTTTATTGGAAATAGTATCACCGAAAAAATTAAAAATTGGGATAAAAAATTCAACATCCCTCATATTCGCAATCGCGGAATTGCCGGCGACCTTACTGATGGGGTTTTAAAGCGTCTTGATGAAATTGTTTATTTCAAACCTAAAGCCGTATTTATCATGATAGGCATCAATGATTTATTTAACAAACATCATCAGGAAGATAACGGGAAATTGATATATGATAAAATAGTGCCTTCAGCAGCTTATGTGGGTAAAAACATAGTAAAGATTGCAAGAAGGATTCAGTATAAATCTCCAGAGACTAAAATTTATGTTCGCACCGTTTTACCTACCCGCAGAGAATATTTAAAGCAGGATGTTTTAGCCTTAAATGCGATAATTAAAAACAATGAAGCTAAAGGTTATTATGAGGTTCTGGACTTATACAACCAATTTATTGACTCTAATGGTGATTTAGCCAAAGAACTCACCGATGATGGAGTGCATTTAACCGATAAAGGTTATGAAAAATGGGTTGATTTTGAAAAACCAATAATCGAAGCACTGTAGACAAAATCAGCACAAACTCGTTAGTTAAAATTATTTTTGAAAGACATCCATACGAATTTTGAAACTTTTTTAGATTCTAATATAAAACAACCTTCAATTTAAATCCCGTACTTCACATAATGTTATTAACTTAAAAACTAGCATTATGAATAATTTATTTAGAGGACTTTTAGCAGGTTACGGAGCAAAGAAATTAGGTGGCGGTTGTTTTGGTACTATTATCGTTTTTGTTATTCTTTGGTTTTTGTTGGGTCAATGCAGTTAAACAACTTATTACAAATACAATTTACTCTTAATGCAATCTAATTGTACAAAACTATTATTGGCTTAACTTTGCGTTAGTAAACATTTAAAAGTAAAGTCATGAATATTTTAGAATTAATAGAAAAAAGATATACTGCAAAGAAATACAACGCTGATAAACCCATACCACAAGAAAAAATCGAAGACTTAAAAGAAATTTTACGCCTTACTCCTTCTTCAATTAATGTACAGCCCTGGAAATTTACCTTTGTACAAAATCCAGAAATGAAAGCCAAATTAGCTTCGGTTTCGATGCACAATACCGAAAAAATCAATCAGGCACAACTATTAGTCGTTTTTAGTGTAGCCGATGATCTGGATGCCTTTCAAAATATAGTAAATGAATTTCCATCAGCCAGAAGAGACTGGTACAATAAAATTAAAGCCAATACACCAGAAGCTGATTTAAAAATTTGGCTTTCTAAACAACTCTATATTGCATTAGGCGTTGGTTTGACGGCTAGTATTGCATTAGGTTTAGATTCGACAGCTATGGAAGGAATCGAATCAGACAAATATCAGGAAATTTTGAACATGACGGCATACAAACCTCTTTTTGCCATGGCTGTAGGTTATGCTTCAGAAGACGATTTCAATAGAATTGAAGTAACCCCAAAATCCAGAAGATCACAAGAAAGTGTAATTGAATCGATTTAAAATCAGCATTTTAAATTCTGTAACCTTTAAGGATAATGTTGTAAAGAACAAGGACAGCGAATAGAGTAATTTTATTGAAACTTAAAAATTACAGCCATGAAAAACAACAATCCAAATCCGCAAACGCCTAACAAAAAAGGTGCCGATAACAGAAGTGATATGAGAAAACATCAATATAAAGATCATGATGAAATTTTAACAAACGATGAAAATTATGATGTGGACACTCAAAAATTTAAAGGTGAAAAACCTGACCTTGATGATAAACTGAATAATAAAGAAAAGAAATAATTCTTAAAAAAATGTCTCATTTGTACAAATGAGACATTTTTTTTGAATGGTAATTAATGAATCAACCCATTGGAAACAGCAATTTTTTAAGTTATTTTTGTTTGTAACAAAGTCTTATTTTATATAAGATTTCTACTTTTTTAAATTACTAAACAAAAAAAAATAATTGCTATGTCAAACATCAATCTTATCATTGAAGAACGTGCTGCCGATATTGGGAATTTTCTAGTAGGCAGATTGCTTCCTTTTCGTCAAAAACGCATGGTAGGTCCTTTTATTTATATCGATCACATGGGACCTGTAAAGATGAATGAACGTCAGAATTTTGATATTTTGCCGCATCCACATATTGGTCTTTCTACACTTACTTTTCTATTTGAAGGCAGTATTATGCACCGCGACACTTTAGGGAATGAAGTGGAAATAAAACCAGGTGAAGTCAACTGGATGACCGCAGGAAAAGGCATCGTACATTCTGAACGCACGCCCGAATATTTACGCCATTCCGAAAAAAACATGCACGGTTTACAAATTTGGGTGGCTTTACCCAAACATTTGGAACAAATGAATCCCGAGTTTTTTCATATTGAAAGCAGCGAAATTCCATCCTGGAAAGAAGATGATGTAGAATTTAAATTGGTGGCGGGAGAAGCCTTTGGTAAAAAATCCAAAGTACCGGTTTATAGCCCAATGTATATGATCGAAATAAAATCGGTTACAGAAAAAAAATTAAATATCGGTGAACATCTTTATGGCGAAGCGGGTTTATATATTCTGGAAGGCGGTGTTGAAAATGACGGCAGCGAATACGGTCCTAAACAAATATTGGTAGCAAAAAATAGTTCGCTATGTGAATTCACCATACGACCAAATTCGACCATTTATATTTTTGGTGGTGAAGCCTATCCCGAAGAACGTTTTATTGACTGGAACTTTGTATCAACCGAGAAAGAATTAATCGAGAAAGCCAAACAAGACTGGACGGAACAAAAATTTGATAAAATAGAAGGCGAAACAGAATTTGTTCCGCTTCCTGTATATCCTAAACCAAAAAGCTAATTGGTTCAGTTATGACTCTCTAAGAATTAAATAATATAAATTAAAAAAAGATGTCAAAACGAGAC
This sequence comes from Flavobacterium magnesitis, assembly GCF_041729735.1. NCBI lineage: Bacteria > Pseudomonadati > Bacteroidota > Flavobacteriia > Flavobacteriales > Flavobacteriaceae > Flavobacterium > Flavobacterium magnesitis. Next base: position 72,001 of record NZ_JBCFQK010000010.1, read on the forward strand.
GAATTACATTAATTTCCTTTGTATCAAAAAAGCAGCTTGATATATTCCCTAAGAAGTACGAATTTTGAAACTTTTTTTAATTCTTATATAAAATAAACCCTGATAAAATCCCGAACTTCACATAATGAGTTTTAGTACTATCTTAAACCCAATTAAAGCAAAAACTATGTTAGATGACTTAGCTTTTCAATTTAAAATTAGTAATAAATAAAAAACAACATTATGGAAACGAATAACTCAGAATCAAAAAAATTAAACGATACACAGAATAATAACGAAAAGTCACAAGACAAAGATGTTTCTACAGATACCGCATCAAAAGATACAAAACTAAATAAAGAATTGGATGTCGATGCTGATGGTAAAAAAAATGTGGTTGACCGAGCAAGAGATGGATACGAAAATAGTGAAAAACTTTCTGACGAGATTGATTCAGATAATCCGAATGCCAAACGTGGTGTTACAACAGATAAAGAAGCTATGAAAACGGTTGAAAACAAAGACCTGAATTCTGATATTACTCCAAATCGTTATCCAAATTCCCATCCGGACAATAAAAAAGACCGAGGCAATATGAAATTAGACGAATAATTTATTTACTCTATTTTTTTCGAATAAAATTGATTAAAAAATATCTTTCTTTTACAAATAGGATAAACAAAAAAATAGTAGCTTCGCTGCATTATTTTTAAAATAAATGACATGGCATCAGGTTTTTTCGCACTATTAGATGATATCGCAGCACTTATGGATGATGTTGCTGTAATGAGTAAAGTTGCAGCAAAAAAAACGGCTGGAATTTTAGGAGACGATTTAGCTGTAAATGCCGAAAAAGCATCGGGTTTTATTTCGTCAAGAGAAATCCCTGTTTTATGGGCCATTGCCAAAGGTTCGTTTATCAATAAATTAATCATTCTCCCAATAACCTTTTTACTTAGCCATTTTTTTCCAGTGGCTATTGTAATTATCTTAATCTTGGGAGGACTTTTTTTAGCTTATGAAGGAGCCGAAAAAATATATGAATTCCTATTTCATCGCAAACATAAAACTACAGATTTAACAATGCCAGTTTATACTGAAGCTGAAGTTTTATCTATGGAAAAAGAAAAAATAAAATCGGCTATTTTGACTGATTTTATTTTATCAGTAGAAATTATAATCATTGCCTTGGGTACAGTAATTGAAGAACCATTAAGTACACAAATTGCTGTGGTTTCAATCATAGCAATTTTAGCAACTGTGGGAGTTTATGGTATTGTAGCCTTGATTGTTAGAATGGACGAATTAGGATTAAAACTGATTGCAATGAGTTCAAAAGAACGAAGCATATCAAAATGGATAGGTAATATTCTCGTAAAAGCCTTACCAAAAGTAATCAAAAGTTTATCTATTATTGGAACTATTGCTTTAATCTTAGTTTCCGGCGGAATCTTTGCCCACAACATTGATTTTTTACATCATTTTGCTGAACAATTGCCTTCTATTGTAAAAGAATTTCTTCTAGGGTTGGTCTTTGGATTTGTGGTATTAGGAATTGTGACTCTTTTCAAAAAAATGTTGGGTAAGAAATAGTACTTCTAATTCTTATCTTCCTATATAATTTGGACATCCAAAACATTTTTTATCTAAATTGAATTGATAGGTCAAAGACAATTCATAAACCCCGCCAGTTCTTCCTATTTTAGTTGTATTTAAATCATACGAAAGCCCTAATCGTAAATGATCATATTGCAATCCTGTAAAAAGATTTACTGAGGTAAGCAAATGACCATCAAGCCCATTTTTAGCGGGATTAGTAACAGCGGTAACACCAAAAAATATCTTTTCAAATAAAATAGAAGTTCCTATATCTAATCGATTGTAGCGCCCTTGCTGCATGTAGTTAGCAGTTGCAAACATTTTAGTAGCATACGGAAAAAACTGTACATCGATATAATCGGCTAAAAGGAATTCATATCCTGTACTCAGCGAGAAAAAAGTATTTAAAGGAACATTGCCATCCTTATTAAAAGCAATATTGGGTTTGTTAAGGTGTTTCATCGACAAACCAATCCATAAATCGTCGGTATTAAAAACCATCCCTGCACCAATATCAAAAAAACCAACTTTATCATTTTTTAATGCAGGATCAATCGAAGTCGAATTATTGATTCCAGTTCGAATATTAATCTGGTCTTCCAATAACAAATTTCGAAAAGCAAAAGATTTGAGCCCGAAACCCACTTCAATGGCTGGTCTAAAATCCCATTCGTCACTTATTCGAACACGGTAAGCATAATTAGCATTAATTTGAGAGTAATTATAATCTGTAGCACTTTCTCTCTGATTTAAAAAACTAATTCCAATTCCACTATTCATTTCGTCACTCCAAGTGTTGAGAAACACATAATCAGTATCTATTTTTAAATTCAAATCTGGCCATTGCTCTCTATGAATAATTCCCATGTAAGTAGTTTCCATAAATCCTGTAAACCCCGGATTTAAAGTTTCTGGCACTAAAAAATATTGGGTAAAAACGGGATCTTGTGCTTTAACATTCGAATAAAAGAAACACGAAATCAGGATCGTAAGTAATTTAATTCTCATTTGTAATTTCATCCTTTTATTTAATTAATGTAAGCGCACCTTCTTGAGTAACAGTATGATTGTAAAAAGTTTTAGCTATCATCTTAAAATAGTAATTTCCGTTTTCGGCCTCTAAATCTTTTATTTTTCCATTCCATCCTTTGATAGTTTCTCCTGTTTCACTGTAAATTAAACTTCCCCAAGTATCATAAATATGCAAGGTAACTTCGATGAAACCTAAAAATACGGGTGCAAAACTGTCGTTAATCCTATCGTTATTAGGCGTGAAAGCCGTTGGCATGGTTACACTATAGCCTTTTTCGACATCAATAGTTGTATTATATATGTATTGGCAACCAAAAGGATATGTAACCACTTGTTTTACTGTGTAAGTCCCTACTCTAGCATAAATATGGGATGGATTTTCTTCATCTGAAAAACTACCATCACCAAAATCCCAAGAAATATTGGTAAAATCTCCTGTAGCTAAATTGGTAAACAAAATAGGGTCAAAAATAGAATACAAATTGTAAACATCATGTCCATAAGAAGCATACGAAAAATTAGCATTTCCTAAAACTGGTGTATTAACATTAAATGGCAAATCTTGTTTACATCCAAAACTATCTTCAACACTAAAAACAATCAAACCATTATTGTTGGTATTCATGATTTGGTCATTACTTCCGCTAACCACACCATCAGACCAACTCAATTTATAAGGCGGAATTCCTCCTTTTACATGACCTACAAAGGTTTGTTTGACATATTTTGTATCACAATCATAATCAGTTATGGTTTCAATACTTGGAGTTAATTGTTCAAATCGAATAATTGTCCAGGAATTTGTTGCTTTACAACCATTAGCATCGGTTACATTAACAACATAATTATCTGGCGGTAGATTAATTAAATCTTCTGTTTGAGCACCATTAGACCAAGCATAGGTAAACGGCGGCGTTCCTCCAGTAACAATTAAATTAATCGCTCCAGTATTGGCATCCAAACAGCTCAACGGATTAGAAACATCTGCTCTTAGCTCAATTGCTAAAGGCTCATTTATAATAAAAGTTTGTTCAATCTTACACAATTTTTTATCAGTGATAACTACCGAATATCTTCCTGGTCCAAGATTATTTCTTTCCATTCCAGCAGTAGAATTATCACTCCAAACTAATTGTATTGGCGCCACACCCCCTACTAAATTCAAACGAATATGACCATCTTTTCCTCCAAAACAAGAAATTTGTTTGACATCAGGATTTATTGAAAACACAGGAACATTATCAATAGTAATTGGAAATTGTTTTGGACAACCCAAAGCGTCTTCAATTGTAATAATATAAGTTCCCGCTGATAAATTATTTTGTACCCTGCCTGTACCTAAATTACTCCATTTGATACTATAAGGTTCGCCAGTAGCAAATGGAATACCTCCAGTAATATCAGTAATGGTAATAGACGCATTGGCATCATTATAACAGGCAATCTCTGTTTTAGTGTACTGGATTTTAATTTCACTATTTTGGGTTAAAACAACTACTAAATTGTCCCTACATCCTGAATTATCAGTAACTCTTAAATTATAAGTTCCAGCAATTACATTTCTCAAATTCTTAGCAGTACTGTTATATCCGTTAGGTCCTGTCCATAAATAAGTGTAATTAAAAACTCCGGGACTAGTTTCTACAGCCCTTCCACCTACAACATTAACATCTATTTCTCCTGTAGCATAACCATAACAAAGAATGTCTTTTTGTCTGGCTAAGGTAACCTCTAAAACTGGCGGATTGATAATGGTATAAGTTCCTTCGAGAATATCACAGCTATTAACTTCGGTTATCGTTACATGATATACGCCTTCTGCTAAATTGCGAATATCTTTTGACGTAGAATATGGATTTCCGTCTTTAGTCCAAACATAAGTATAAGGCGCTGTACCTCCACTTACGTTCAAATTAATTTGTCCGTCGTTCAAATTATGACAAGAAATATCATTTTTAACACCTGTAAAACTAAATTTCCCTGGTTGATTTACCGTATAAGTTGCAGAGAACGGACAATTGCCATTATCTGTAATTCTTAAGCTATAGATTCCTGGCACTAGATTCGAAATATCTTCAGCTGAACTCATAAATCCATTAGGGCCTGTCCAGGAAATTTGATATGGATTTCCTGTAGGAAATGGAATTCCACCACTTACCGTTAAATTAATTGAACCATTATTAGCATCAAAACAACTACTATTACTAATTACTGGATTAGCATTTATCAAAGGATCTACAATCACGGTAACGGTAAAATTAGGTCCAGGACAACTTCCTGCTGTGGGAGAAACAGTATAAGTAACCGTTGCACGATTAGTAGTATTATTAGTTAATGTTTGGCTAATACTCGTTCTAGGGCTTAATTGTGCCGATGCGCCACTTATTGCTCCTGCTGGCGAAACTATTGGAGTAGACCAAGTATAAGTAGTTCCAGTAGGTACATTATCACCTCCTCCATTTCTTGGAATAACTGTAAACGCATTACCGCTACAGGTTTCGGTAGATTTTGCAGCAATAATTGGAGACAAAACCGTATTTACCGAAAAAGTTCTCGATTTTGTATCTGAACCACAACTATTGGTTACTGTAAGAGTGGCTGTGTAATCTCCACTAGTGGTGTAATTTATTGAACCTGGATTTAATGATGTAGAAGTAGAAGGAGTTCCTCCCGGAAAACTCCATAGATAAGTCAATTCTGAACTTGGGGCACAATTTTCAACCACTTTCCCAACAGGTCGTATGGTCGCTGAATTGCAAAAATCAGAAATAGGATCTAAGCTTATAATTGGTGGTTTTTTAACCTCAATTGTTTTTGTTATTTCCCGCTCGATACCACATGAATTTATTGTTCTCAATCGGAGATTATACGTTCCTGAAACGGTGAAATTAATTACTGGATCTTTAGAATTAGAACCTGTTCCTGCAGTAAAATACCAACCTGGTGTTTGGTTTCTACAATAAGGATCATAATAAGATGTTATGCTCCAAAAATAACTTTGAGATCCACAAGCCAAACGTGTATCAGTTGTATTGGTAATTTGTGTATTAGAATTGATACAGGCTTTAGTATATGTAAAATCAGGTTGTAAAATAGGCTCTACACAAATTGTCCTTCTATACTCTACCCCAACTCCACAGGGTGTTATTGCATTCAAAGTAACGGTATAATTCCCTGGACGACTATAAGCATGACTTGGATTAACTTCTCTTGAAACTGGAGTTCCATCACCAAAATTCCAAGTATAGACATTTACAGTACTACAATCATTAGTATAACCTGCAACAGTGGTATTATTAAAGTAAACAGACGAATTCACACAAGCAATAGCCGTAGCACTAAAACTTACTGTAGGTTTATCTAAAATAATAATTGGTCCTGCGGTTAAATTAGTACTTCCACAAGAATTCGTTATTGCCAAGTTAACCGTATTTCCACTTGGACAATTGAATCGAGTAAAAGTATGCGGGATAGGGAAATTTCTTGAAGCAGCAGGATTAGCCGGATTATAATAAACAGAATTTTCTAATTGGGATTGGGTATAAATAGCGTTAGTACCATCTCCATAACTCACTTGGTACCTGGTATCCGATGGATTCAATGCCCAAGAACCAATAGCAAAATTCATAGGTTCTAAAGGAACACAAAAATTGGTCGTGTTTCCAGGAGCAATCAAAGCTCCCACAGGATTATTGGAATTCTTAACAATGTATGAAATACTAGTATTACATCCACTGCCTCCAACAGCAGTAATAATCATATTGAATGATCCTAAACGAGCATAAGTATGTGATCTTGGGAAACTAACATTGCTTTCGGTACTTCCATCACCCCAATCAATATTATAAGAAGTAACACAAGAAGTTGAAGCAGAATTATTACCAACATTAATGGTATAACTCAAACTCGAATTATTATCTCCACATCGTTCAAAAACAGAAGTCGAACCCGCATTTAAATTAACAAACCTTAAATCTGGTTTTTGCTGTACTGAAACCGTTTTAGTAATCGAATTGGTAAGTCCGTTTCTATCCCTAACCGTTAGTCTAACATTAAAATTTTGAATACCACAGCCTAAAGCCGTGAAAGCATGCGTAGGATTACTATTAGTAGATGTTGTTCCATCTCCAAAATCCCATATATAAGTATAAGGTGCGTCACCACTCACAATAGGAACAAAAGTTATTGGTGTATCTGAACAACTGTTATTATTATTAAAACTAAAATCTACTGTAGGCGCTAAAACCTCAATTCTAGTAGAAGCATGTAGATTATTAGCTACGACAGAATTGACTCCGATGATAGCAATAAATAAAATAAAAAAATGTGCAATCCGAGGTATTTTTACCATAAAAACAAACCCTATATTTTCTGACAAAAATATATATAAATTTGAATTATAAAACATTTTTAAAAGATAAATGTAAAATCGAAAGTTTGTTTCAAGTTGAAATTCAGTAAAATTCATCAATAACATCCATTTTTTTCTAAATACTAGTATTTCTACTCTTCATAAAAATGACTATTTTTGCAATCTAAAAAAATACTCCCATGCCCAACAAAAAATATAAAATTGCTGTTATCCAACTGAATCTAAATGATATTGCCGAAAACAACCTAAAAAAATGTATTAGTTGGGTTCGTGATGCCGCTAGTCAAGGCGCTGAAGTAATCTCATTGCCTGAATTGTATAGCAGTCATTATTTCTGTCAGAGTGAAGATGTGGACAATTTTGCATTAGCTGAACCTTTATATAGCACATCTTTTACTGCTTTTAGCGAATTAGCTAAAGAATTAGGAGTGGTAATTATTGTTCCTTTTTTCGAAAAAAGAATGGCTGGAATCTACCACAACAGTGCATACATTATTGATACCGATGGAACAGAAGCTGGATTGTACCGAAAAATGCACATTCCAGACGACCCTGCTTTTTACGAAAAATTCTATTTCACTCCAGGTGATTTAGGTTTTAAAAACAACCCGACAAAAAAAGGAAATATTGGAACTTTAATCTGTTGGGATCAATGGTATCCTGAAGCTGCTCGTATAACCGCTTTAAAAGGTGCAGAAGTTTTATTTTATCCAACAGCTATTGGATGGCATCCTCAGGAAAAAGAACAATACGGTGAAAACCAATACGGTGCCTGGATGAATGTAATGAAAGGACATGCCGTAGCCAATGGGGTTTATGTTGCCGCAGCCAATAGAATTGGATTAGAACAATACTTACCAGATACTCCTGGAATCGAATTTTGGGGCGCTTCCTTTATTGCTGGACCTCAGGGTGAAATTTTAGCACAAGCCTCACACGATAAAGAAGAAATTCTAATTGCTGAAGTCGATTTAGACTTACAAGAAAACGTACGTCAAAATTGGCCTTTCTTTAGAGACCGAAGAATTGATGCTTTTGGAGATATTACTAAAAGAGCGATTGATTAAGTTTTAAAACATAATTTGTATTGATTAAAACTTTAATAACAAAAAAATGGACTAAGCAATGTACTTTAGTCCATTTTTTATTTTGAAACACATCCGCATCTATTTCTAGCCACGGATTATAAAAGATTAACAAATATTTTTATCTTTTGGATATAATTCTTTTGTACTGTTTGTGGTTAAAAAGTTATACCAAAAATTGATTGAGAAAACTTAACTGCTCTATATCCCTCTCTCACTTACTATCAACAAACTTCTTTTGTACAACTCTTAGCAGTAGGAATAAAAAAATCTTCCGACCAATCACTACTACAAAATCCTCTTTACTAAATATTCCCATTTTACTTATTCTAATCCAGAATAAATTATATTATTAATCAGGCTTGATAAAGTTTAAAATAGTTTATAAAAAAAGCTGTTTCAACCTTAGTCGAAACAGCTCTTTTATAAAATATATTTGAAAAAAAATTATCTTACTTGAAAAGTAACTCTTCTCACGATTTGACGTGCTTCTGCAGAATTTTTATTCACAGAAGTATCTTCACCATTACCTTTTACAGTTAATCTTGAAGCATCAATTCCAGCATTAACTAAAACATTTTTAACTGCTTCTGCTCTTTTTTGAGATAATTGTTGGTTATAGCTTGAATTTCCTACTTCATCAGCATATCCTAAAACATCTGCACTTTTAGATGGATTATTTTTCAAGTATTTAACTAAGAAGTCAACTCCTGATAATGATGCGTTTGTTGGTTTTGATGAGTTAAAATCAAAATAAACATTTACATATCCTCCGTTAATTAATTCTTCCACAGTACTATTAGTAGCGCTACTATTAGTATTGTTTTCTGCAAATCTATTATCTAAGTAAGCTTCTAATGTGTCTGGAACACCATTATTATTTTTATCAACAGACTGTCCTTTTGTATTTACTGTAGCGTTAGCAGGTGTGTTTGGCTCTAAATCGTATAAATCAGCTACACCGTCTTTATCTGAATCAAGAATACCTGTTTCGATTAAAGTAACTCTTTCATCTAACTCATCGTATTTATCTTTTGAATACCAGTCAGCATGTTTTTCATTTTTACCTAAGTAAAAAGTCAAACCAACAGAAGCATTAAGAGTAACTCCATCCAAAGAACCTGTCTTTGCAGCTCCCATACCATCAAAATTATGGTTTTGTCTTCCGTAAACTAGTCCACTCAAATCACCTGTTAAAGCAACACTATTACTCAATCTAATTTGTCCAGTTAAACCAAGGATTCCATGTCCCATGTAATCTTTTCCATCAAAACCATTATCTGAAGTTAATTGTGAAACTCCAAATCCACCATGTCCTAATAAACCGATAGTATTAGTCCATGTTTCAAAATTTAAAGCTCTACCAATATTCACAACTCCTTGTAAACTTGTTCTGATTAATTTACTATCAAATGGTGCTGTGTTATCACGCTCTTTAAACTGATCATATCCAAAATCTAATTTTAAACCAAATTTAGTGTTAAACATGTAACGTACTCCTAAATCAGCATGAAAAGGATTAAGTGTAGCAGTTGAATAACCTGCAGTCATAGCTCTCAATGGTTTATTTACACCACCGTTTAATTCAATAGACCATTTGTCATAAGGATCTTTTTCAACAGTATTCCCAGCTGATGTTGTTGACATATCCTGAGCGCTTGCAGCAAATGATAATATTAACAAGGATACAGATGCAATTTTCTTTTTCATAATTATTTAATTTTAGTTTATTTTAATTTTTAAAATCAGCACAAATATAAATCATATAAATCTTATAATTGTTATTTTAAACTTATATAATTCCCATTTTTATCAATATCTCTAATAACTCATGCTTAATAAATCAAATAAACAAATAATACGGGATTGATTATCAAAAAGTTAAAAATTAAAACTATGTTAACTAACATACTCTTAAAATAATGTTATTTTTTTTTATTTGAGAGGTAAATTGGATACTCTATTACTAATTTCGCATGAATTCCTATATTTGCAGCCTTATAATTTTTAGTTTTTTTTTATGATAACAACAAAAAGACGCTTTCCTGCTGAATGGGAAAAGCAAGAAGGAATTCTACTTTGTTTTCCACACAACGGAAACGATTGGCCAGGAAAATACGAAGCAATTCAATGGGCCTTTATAGAATTTATAAAAAAAGTGGCTACTTATGAAAAAATATTTCTTCTAGTGAATGACGAAAAACTAAAAACCAAAGTAAGCAATATGCTCGACAGAGCCCGAGTAAACTTAAATCAGGTTTCATTTATCATTCAAAAAACCAATCGCAGTTGGATGCGTGACTCTGGTCCTATTATAATATATAAGGACAAAAAAAGAGAAGCTTTAAATTTCAACTTCAACGGTTGGGCAAAATACAAAAACTTTCAACTAGACAAACACGTCCCTTCCAAAGTTTCAGATTTCTTAAAAATACCTTTAACCCAAGTTACATATAAAGGAAAACCAGTAATTGTAGAAGGTGGTGCAATTGATGTAAATGGACAAGGAACTTTACTAACCTCAGAAGAATGTTTGATGCATCCAAGCATCCAGGTACGTAATGCTGGTTTTACTAAAGAAGACTATGAAACGATTTTTAAAGAATATTTAGGCGTAACCAATGTGATTTGGTTAGGTGACGGAATCGAAGGTGACGACACTCACGGTCATATTGATGATTTGGCTCGTTTTGTAAATGAAGACACCATTGTAACGATTATAGAAACTGATCCAAACGATGCTAACTACAAAACACTTCAAGACAATTTAAAACGTTTACAAAATGCTAAATTGGAAGACGGAAAATCACCTGTAATTGTGACTTTACCAATGCCGAAACGACTGGATTTTGAAGATTTAAGATTACCAGCGAGTTATGCTAATTTCTTGATTTTAAACAAATGTGTTTTGGTTCCTACTTTTAATGATGCTAACGACAGAAAAGCTTTGAATATCTTAGCGGAATGTTTCCCAGACAGAGAAATTATTGGCATTAGTGCGATAGATTTAATTTGGGGATTCGGGACTTTACATTGTTTGAGCCAGCAAATTCCAGAATAATATTTTAAAATTAACCGCAAAGGTTTCGCAAAGTTTTTTTTAAGGCTTTGCGGAACTTTTTGTTAAATCACACCAATCTTTGTAGCTAAATTATAAAAAACTTTTATAAAGCATCGCACAAAGAATTCCCAATCCAAAACTCAACAACGTTCCTATCAAAATATATTCAGTCAATCGAACGTCTTTCGATTCTTTTAAATCACCAAACCTAAAAATAGATTTCGCAGCCAATAAAAAACCAATTCCTTCCCAGAAATTCATCACCACAAAAAAGAAAATAAACAGTCGTTCTAAAATCCCAATGTATTTCCCTGCATTATTGGTATCATCATTATCCTTTTTTATAATTTGCTCGCTCCATTTAGACAACAACACTTTCAAAACTATCGAACTCACATAAGTCACTAAAACCAAAGCCGTAATCAAAGCCAAATTTTGCTGCGAATACAAACTAGAAATAGGAATTTCATACGGGAAATAGCAATAAACTACTATAGCAATTACTGCCAAATGCAACAACTGATCGGTAAAAAACCAGAGTTTTGCGGTTTTCTTTTTTTCGAAATACAATTTAGTACAATCAATCCCAAAATGACTCAAAACAATAAAAATAATTCCTAGAAAATAATTACTATTAAATTGTGTTGTAATCAACAATAAAACTAAATGCAATCCCACGTGAAAATACAAATACTTCGATTTGATTTTTTTCTTCTTCTTATCTTTCACCCAAGTAGTAGGCTGCAACAAAAAATCACCTAATAAATGCGCCAAAACCAAACTTAAAAATAGTGCTACCATTGTTTTTTGATTTCTTGTTTATAAAATACAATCATATTTTTTAATTCCTCATAACCCGCTCTTTTTAACGAAGCACTTATAGAACTCTGACTTTTTCTATTTAAGGCTATAGCCAATTGGTTTTGGTTAATTTCCGGATTTTCCAATGCTTTTTTAAGAATCTCAGCCGAAGTACTTGTCCAATTATCCGCAACCATCAAAACAAAAGAAAAAATGATAGCGAAACTCTTGTTGAATTCCTCCCAAGGCGTTTGTATGCCCAGCGTTTGCTTTTTCAACTCTTCAAAACATTCACCTGAGTTAATAAAGGCCACTCCATTTGATTCCGTTACCTTATCCGCAATATAATCAATAGTTCCTAATCCTATTGCCATACGTACATCGAGTTCCTTATATTGTTTAATTGTTGCTTTAATTATAAAGGCAATTTCGAGCACATCCATCGCTTCAACAACCATTTGAAAACTATCTCCTCTATAAATTTCCCAATCTTTGGGTTCGTTGCCATAAGCATTCAAAACTACTTTTAAATCCTCTAGCCATAGTGCCGAAGCTACTTTTCTGGAATTTATAATATCACCTGTAATTACTGCTTTCATAATTCTGAAATTTCATGCAAGATACAAAATTATCGTCAAAAAAAGCGATAATTAAAAATATCGTTAAATAAAGCGATAATCAAAAATATCGACTCCTGAAACGATAATAAAAACGAGATTCACATTTTTAAAATTCCCAATTATAAACTATCTTCGTTTTTAATTGAAAGATTAAAGTATTAGAAAGATTTGACAGTAATTGCCTTTACAAATCTAAAATCATAAATCGTTAGTTTCAACCTAAATCCATAAATGTCACACTGAGCCTGTCGAAGGGCTAAAATCTAAAATCCGTAAATGTCTTCTAATAATCTCCTACTCACTCCTATCGAATATTTAAAAGGCGTTGGTCCCAGTCGGGGCGAATTACTTCGTAAAGAATTGGGGATTCACAAATATGGAGATTTACTCAACTTATACCCTAATCGCTACATTGACAGAACCCGTTATTACAAAATCAACGAACTACAAAACAACGTTGCCGAGGTTCAAATTATCGGGAAGATTATCAATATTAAAACCGTAGAATTTGCCAAAGGCAGAAAACGACTTGTAGCCACATTCATTGATGATACAGGGCAAATGGAATTGGTTTGGTTTCAAGGTCACAAATGGATTCGGGAATCTTTAAAGTTGAATGAAGTGATAGTGATTTTTGGCAAATGTACTTCGTTCAACGGCATGTACAACATGGCACATCCCGAAATTGAGCTTTGGAGTGAGCACGAACAAAGTTTGCGTTCGGCAATGCAGGCCGTATATCCTTCAACCGAAGCTTTGACCAATAGAGGAATTTCTAATAAAGTGGTCAATAAAATGATGCAGCAGTTATTTTTGGAAACACAAGCCTTATTTTCAGAAACTTTACCCGATTACCTAACCCAAGACTTGAAGTTAATTCCGAAAAATGCGGCCTTATTCAATATCCATTTTCCTAAAAGTGCGGAAGCTTTGGCGAAAGCCCAATTTCGATTAAAATTTGAAGAATTGTTTTTCATTCAGCTCCAACTGATTATGAAAAACCTGATTCAAAAACATAAAATTAAAGGACATCCGTTTACCAAAGTGGGTGAATTTTTTAATGAATTTTACCAAAACCACCTGCCTTTTGAACTTACCAATGCTCAAAAAAGAGTGATCAAAGAAATCCGAAATGATATGGGTACCAATGCCCAAATGAATCGATTACTTCAAGGAGACGTAGGTTCCGGAAAAACGATTGTGGCTTTTATGAGTATGCTACTAGCAATGGATAATGGTTTTCAGGCTTGCTTGATGGCACCAACAGAAATCCTAGCTAATCAGCATTTTATTGGACTTTCAGAATTGGCTAAAAATCTGAATATAAATATTAAAATCCTTACTGGTTCAACTAAAACTTCAGATAGAAGAATTATCCATCAAGAACTGGAAAATGGTAGTTTACAAATTCTCATTGGCACACATGCCTTGCTGGAAGACAAAGTAAAATTCCATAATTTAGGTTTAGCCGTTATTGACGAACAACACCGTTTTGGTGTAGAACAACGTTCTAAACTGTGGAAGAAAAACGACATTCCGCCACACATTTTGGTAATGACCGCCACTCCTATTCCGCGAACTTTGGCCATGAGTTTGTATGGAGATTTGGATATTTCGGTTATTGACGAATTGCCTCCAGGTCGAAAACCCATTCAAACCGTGCATCGTTATGACAGTAACCGCTTAAAAATCTGGAAATTTATTAGAGATGAAATTGCTTTGGGTCGCCAAATCTATATTGTTTATCCTTTAATTCAGGAATCAGAAAAGATGGATTACAAAGATTTGATGGATGGTTACGAAAGTATTTCTCGAGATTTCCCGCTACCTACTTATTCCATTTCCATAGTTCATGGCAAGATGAAACCAGCAGATAAAGATGCCGAAATGAAACGTTTTTCGGAAGGAAAAACCAATATTATGGTGGCTACAACAGTAATTGAAGTTGGTGTAAATATCCCCAATGCTTCGGTAATGATTATCGAAAGTGCCGAACGTTTTGGACTTTCGCAACTGCACCAATTGCGTGGTCGCGTGGGTCGTGGTGCCGAACAAAGTTATTGCATCCTGATTACCAGCCATAAATTGAGTTCAGACAGCAAAACCCGAATGGAAACCATGGTGCGAACTAACGATGGATTTGAAATTGCCGAAGTAGATTTAAAATTACGCGGTCCAGGAAATTTGATGGGAACACAACAAAGCGGCGTATTAAACCTTCAAATTGCCGACATTGTTCGCGACAGAGACATTTTGGCTTTAGCCAGAGAAAAAGCTTTAAAAATAGTTCGTGACGATACTCCATTACAAAAACCAGAACACGCTGTCCTAAAAGCCGTTTATTTAGAATTGACCAAGAAAAAAAATATCTGGAATTACATTAGTTAAAACACTAATTTAAAACTGATTAGTATTATTACTAAAAGAAAATGCCTTTGTTTTTATAAAACCCACTAAACCTTTCTTAAAAAAAGAAGTCATAATTGGATGTAGCAAAAACAACCCGCTTTAAACAGTTGTTAAAAACAGCTGAATTCTGATATTTTTTTCTACTCGAATTAAATAAAAGCTAACTTGCAAATCATTAAATTATAGATTCTAATTAGTTAAAATTACTATTAAAAATCTTTTTTTTTTACAAATTTAATAACAGAAATAGCTAGAATACAGAAAACAAAATTACTTATATGAAAATAAAAAACTTAGTTTACGTTTTATTAATCATCGGTTTTGGGGCATTTGTTACTTATCGAATTATGGAAAACAAAAATAATTCGGAAAAATCCAAAGGCACATCAGATAAAAAAAATCCAATTGTAGTAAATGCAATTGTAATAAAACCACAGATTTTTGAAAACAACCTTTCTTTGTCTGGTTCTATTGAAGCTAATGAACAAGTAGAAATTCGTTCGGAAGTTTCAGGAATTGTAGAAAGTATTAATTTTAAAGAAGGAAGCAATGTTAATAAAGGACAATTGCTTTTTAAAGTTAATGATGCCGAACTAAGAGCACAACTAAGTCAAACTACAACCCAAGAAAAATTAGCCGCTGAAAATGAAAGAAGAGCAAATCTTTTATTGCAAAAAGAAGCCATAAGTCAAGAAGAATATGATATTTCCCGAGCAGAATATGCTTCGGCTAAAGCACAAAGTCAGTTAATTAAGGCTCAAATTGCAAAAACTTCGGTAAGAGCTCCGTTTTCCGGAAAAATTGGATTGCGTTCTATTTCATCAGGAACCTACATTACTCCTACTATTTTGGTTGCCAAATTAGTGAATATCGAAAAGGTAAAAATCAGTTTTTCTATCCCCGAAAAATATGCCGCTCAAGTAAAAATGGGTTCTGCAATCGATATTAATGTTTCAGGTTCTACTAAAAAATATACTGCAAAAATATACGCTATTGAGCCCGAAGTAGAAATTACAACGCGAACTTTAAAAATTCGTGCCATCGCTGATAATGTTGATGGAAAATTATTCCCAGGAACTTTTGCCGATGTAAAATTGTCTTTAAGCACTATTAAAGATGCGATTGTAGTCCCTACAGAAGCGATTGTACCAGTACAAGAGGGGAAAAAAGTTTTTATTTCAAATATGGGAAAAGCCAAAGAAATAATGGTCGAGGCAACCACAAGAACCGACGCTTCTATTTTGATTCTTTCAGGATTAAAAGCGGGAGATACCTTAATAACCAGTGGCGTAATGTCTCTAAAGAATGGTACTCCTGTGAAAGTAAAGTTGTAAATTTTAAAGAAAGTTATAAGTTATGAGTTAGGTGTAAAACGCATCACTCATAAATCCTAACACATAACTCAAAACCTGTAATCTCAATGAGTTTATCCACCACAAGTATAAAAAGACCCGTTTTAACAATAGTACTGAACCTTTTAATTATATTATTTGGTTTAATTGGGTACAGTTTTTTGGGTGTCCGTGAATTTCCTTCGATTGATCCTGCACAAGTTTCCATTCGAACCAATTATACTGGAGCTAATTCGGATATAATTGAGTCCCAAATTACCGAACCGCTCGAAAAAGCAGTAAATTCAATTGATGGAATTCGAAATATTACTTCTTCTAGTAATCAGGGAAGTAGTAACATTACTATTGAATTTAACTTAGATAAAGATCTTGAAAGTGCTGCCAATGATGTTCGTGACAAAGTTTCGCAAGCCGTTAGAAACTTACCTAAAGATATTGATGCACCGCCGGTAGTTTCTAAAGCGGATGCTGATAGCGAATCGATTATTTCGATGACGCTACAAAGTGATACACGAAATGCTTTAGAATTAAGCGATTATGCCGAAAATGTAATTTCGCAACGATTAGAAACTATTCCAGGAGTTAGTGGAGTTCAAATTTGGGGACAAAAACGCTATGCTATGCGTTTATGGATTGATCCTGTAAAATTAGCCGCTTATGGTTGTACCGTTGCCGAAGTCCGTGATGCTTTAAATGCTCAAAATGTAGAATTACCATCAGGAAAATTAACGGGTAATAATACTGAATTAGCGGTAAAAACCATTGGTAATTTATCCAATGCTGAAGAATTCAACAATATCATCATTCGTACCGAAGGAGACAAAATTGTTCGTTTTAGCGATGTGGGAACAGCTAGTTTAGGTGCCGAAAATATCGAAACCCAGATGACTCAATCAGGACTTCCAATGATTGGTATGGCTATTGTTCCCATGCCAGGAGCTAATTATTTAGATATTTCTAAAGAGTTTTATAAGAAATACGAAGCACTACAGAAGGATTTACCAAAAGACATGAAAATCAATATTGCACTTGACAATACTGCTTTTGTAAAAAAATCAGTATTAGAAGTAGTTGAGACTTTAGGTATTTCAATAGTTCTGGTTATTATTATTATCTACTTATTTTTTAGAGACTGGGCTATTGCTTTTAGACCTTTAATTGACATTCCTGTTTCGTTGATTGCTACGTTTTTTATCATGTGGCTTTTGGGTTTTTCGATTAATGTATTAACACTTTTAGCAATTGTTTTAGCCACAGGTTTAGTAGTGGATGACGGAATTGTAGTTACTGAAAATATTTATAAAAAAGTCGAAGAAGGGATGTCGCCTATTGAAGCGGCAATAAAAGGTTCTAACGAAATATTCTATGCGGTAATTTCGATTTCAGTGACTTTAGCAGCAGTATTTTTACCTGTAATTTTCTTAGAAGGTTTCGTAGGCAGACTTTTCCGGGAATTTGGAGTCGTCATCGGTGCTGCGGTATTAATTTCAGCCTTTGTCGCTTTGACCTTAACACCTATGCTGAATGCTTATTTGATGAAAGGAGGCGAACAAAAAAAATCTAAATTCTACATAAGAACCCAACCTTTTTTCGAAAATTTGAACAGTGGTTATGCCGATTCTTTGAAAAGTTTTATGGCTAAAAAATGGATCAGCTTTCCTATTTTGATTGTTTGTTTTGGGATTATCTATTTGTTTTATACAATTCTTCCAAAAGAAACCGCTCCTTATGATGATCGTGGTTCAGTAACTATGCGTATGACTACACCCGAAGGTTCTACTTATGAGTACACAGATCGTTTTATGCAGGAAATCTCAAAATTAGTAGACGATTCTATTCCAGAGAAAAAAGTAAGTTTAGTAATTTCGTCGCCAGGATTTGGTTCGTCCTCTATAAACAGTGGTATGATTCGATTGGCATTAAAAGATGTAAGTGAAAGAGAAGCTTCGCAAAAAGAAATTGCTGATAAATTATCCCAATGGACTAAACAATATCCAAACGCTAAAACATCAGTAATTCAGCAACCCACTATTGCAGTAAACCGACGTGGTGGTTTGCCCATTCAATACATCATTCAAGCTCCAACATTCGAAAAATTACGTGAAAAAATCCCCGTTTTTATGGAAGAAGTGGGTAAAAGCGATGTCTTTTCGATTACCGATGTGAATTTGAAATTTAACAAACCGGAAATCAATGTAACCATCAACCGTGAAAAGGCTGAAAGTTTAGGAATTTCTATTCTGGATATTGCCCAGACTTTGCAACTTTCTTTAAGCGGACAGCGCTTTGGTTATTTTATTAAAAATGGAAAACAATATCAGGTTATTGGACAATTTGATCAAAAAGACCGTTCTAAACCTCTTGATTTGACTTCGATATTTGTTAAAAATAATAAGGGCGAATTGATTCAAATGGACAATGTGGTCACTGTTGAGGAACAAAGCAATCCACCACAATTGTATCATAACAATCGCTATATGTCGGCAACGGTTTCGGCTGGTTTAGCTCCAGGCAAAAGCATTAGTGACGGAATTAATACTATGAATCAAATAAAAGCTAAAGTTCTTGATGATACTTTTACTACTGATTTAGGTGGAGAATCCAGAGATTTTGTCGAAAGTAGCTCCAATACATCATTTGCTTTTGGATTGGCTTTATTATTAATTTTCTTGATTTTAGCAGCACAATTCGAAAGTTTCATCGATCCTTTAATTATTATTCTTACTGTACCAATGGCGGTGGCTGGAGCCTTATTTTCATTGTGGCTGTTTGACCAAACCTGGAATATTTTTAGCCAAATTGGAACAGTAATGCTTATTGGATTAGTAACTAAAAACGGAATTTTAATTGTCGAATTTGCCAATCAATTGCGGGAACAAGGAAAAACCAAATATGAAGCCATTATGGAAGCTTCAGAAGCACGCTTACGCCCCATTTTAATGACGAGTTTAACCATTGCATTAGGTGCTTTACCAATTGCTATGTCGCTTGGAGCTGCTTCAACCAGTAGAATTGGAATGGGAGTTGTTATTGTTGGAGGAACTATTTTCTCTTTAATATTAACCTTATTTGTTATTCCTGCTCTTTATTTTATGTGGTCCAGAGCTAAAAAGCATTATCCCGAATTTGATCGTATTGACGAATACGAAAAAGACAGCAAATAATTTATTGGTCACAAATTCAATAATTAGTGGCAAAAGAAAATATCTATGAACACAAAAATAATAATCCGCAGCCTCATTTTATTCTTGATTTGCATTACAAAAATAAATGCTCAAGAATCCTTATCTATTGAAGAGACTATAAAAATTGCACTGGAAAACAATTACGAAATTAAAATTGCTTCCAACGAATTAAGAGTAGATCAAACCAATAATGCCATTGGAAATGCAGGAATGCTTCCTACCCTAACAGCCAATGTTGTGGACAACAACAATATTCAAAATTTATCTCAAATTCGTATCGATGGAACAGAAAACAGTTTAGATAATGCTAAAAATAATAGTTTAAATTATGGTGTAAGCTTAGGTTGGACTATTTTTGACGGAATGAGTATGTTTGCTAAAAGAGAACAACTTCAAGAGCTTCAAAAACTGGGTGAATCTCAATTAAAATTAAGCATTTTAACCAAAATTTCAGATGTTTATGCTACTTATTACGATTTAGTACAACAGCAACAACAACTATCAGCATTAGATTCTACCCTAGTTATTTCTAACCAAAGACTAAATTTGGCACAAAATAGATTCAGTATTGGTAAAGCCTCAAAATTAGAGGTTTTAAATGCTCAAGTAGATTTGAATACAGACAAAGTGACTTTATTAAGACAAAAAGAACTATTTATTAACACTAAAACTTTATTGAATCAAATACTGGCTCGTGATACTAAAATTGATTTTACAGTAGCTAATATAGTTAAAGTTGATACTGATTTAAAATTGGCTGAATTAAGTGATTTGGCACAAAAACAAAACCCACAACTTGAAGCTCAAATCATTAATAAAAGAGTAGCCGAATTGCAATTGAAACAAGTAAAATCCACACGATACCCTACAATAAGAGTGAACACCGCTTATAACTTTGGTGAAACAGAATCGAGTTTAGGGTTTATCACTCAGTCTTCTTCAAGAGGTTTGAATTATGGCTTTACCGCCTCTTTAAATTTATTTGATGGTTTTGCCCAACATAGAAATGAAAAAATAGCTCATCTAGCAATTGAGAATGCTAAGTTACAAATAGAGCAACAAAATCTAAATCTGGAAACGCAATTAGCAACAGCTTATCAAACGTATTTGACTAATCTAGAACTTACTGAACTAGAAGAAACAAACCAAGCCATTGCCAAACAAAATTTAACTATTACTATGGATAAATTTCATATTGGAACCATAACTACTTTAGAATTTAGAACGGCACAATTGAATTTTGTAAACGCAACCGTTCGTTATAGCAATGCTCAATTTCAAGCTAAATTATCCGAAATTGCATTAAAAGAATTAGCTGGAAAACTGGATTATTAAATTGGGATAAAAATATTTTATAGCGTTTAGAAACTTTTTTTAAGCCTAATAATTAGAACCTCAAATCAATATCGAAATGGTATTATTTGAGGTTTACTTTTTTATAAAAATCAATACTAAAAATCCAATTTATAAATTAAATTTACCTCAAATAAAATCACATGACTTCATACAACCCAAAAGATTGGATCCGTTTTATCTTCTTTGTTAGTAAAGCAGATACTATTTGGAAATTATTTCCAATAATGATTCTTATTGGAATATATTCTGGAATTGTTGGCTACTTAGAAATAGTATATTGGCATTTACCCAAAGATAGTTATGTGAAAAATATTTCCGTAATGCACAGTATGCTTGGTTTTGTAATTTCATTACTATTAGCTTACCGAACCAATACAGCTTATGACCGCTGGTGGGAAGGAAGAAAAATGTGGGGAGCTTTGGTAAATAGCAGCCGAAATTTAGCCATAAAATTATCTGCTATTCTAACAAACGAAAGTGATCGTAGTTTTTTTAGAAAAATAATTCCAAGTTATGCTTCTATATTACAGAAACATTTGAACGATAGTGATACTGCAAAACAATTATTTGACGATGTTGATTTAGAAATTGACCATCACAAACACAAGCCCAATCAACTGGCTAAAATGTTGTTTCAAAAAGTGAATGATTTATATGTTTCTAAAAAAATTACTGGCGACCAATTGATTATTATCAACAACGAATTACAATCGTTTACTGATATTTGTGGTGCTTGCGAACGCATCAAAAACACACCTATTCCCTACTCTTACAGTGCTTTTATCAAGAAATTTATTTTTATTTATGTACTTACTTTGCCTTTTGCTTATGTTTTTATTTTAGGGTATTATGTTATTCCTGTAGTGGTCTTTATTTTTTATGTATTAGCTAGTTTAGAATTAATTGCCGAAGAAATTGAAGATCCTTTTGGATCAGATGCCAATGATTTACCAACCAAAAAAATATCTGAAAACATTAAAAAACATGTTGAAGAAATAATTTAAAATTATAACATAAGCTTATTAATTACTATAAATTGTTTTTATTAAATTTAAGGCACACTTGAAAAGTTTTAAACTTATGAACACCAATCGTGCTTTAATTACTCCTCCCAAATTATCGAATGAGAAATCATTGAAGACTTTGATTGAAAACAGAACCGTTTACAATCTAAATCACTGTGAATTAAACTTATTTGAAACTTATAAATCCTCTACGTTAGTTCCTTTAAAATTTAATGATTTAGTGATTACAAGTATGTTGAGAGGAAAAAAAGTAATGCATCTTTTTGATGATCCTGGTTTTGAATATTTACCTGGTGAGACAGTAATGATTCCGTCTAATGTAGAAATGAAAATTGATTTTCCTGAAGCTACTAAAAACAATCCTACGCAATGTTTGGCTCTAGCAATTGATCAAACTAAAATTAACAGTACGTTACAATTCTTAAATGAACGTTATCCTAAAGAAGGAAACAATCAGTTTTGGAAATTAAATTACCAAAACTATTATTTTTACAACAATACAGAATTAGCCACAACGATGAATAAACTCATCAAGGAATGCATGAGTACATCAGTTACAAAAGACGCTCTTGCCGACTTAACTTTACAAGAATTATTAATTCGAATAGTCCAAACACAAACAATAAAGTCCATAGATGATGGTGTTTACTCTGAACCAAATTCTCCAATTAATGAAGTTTTAGAATACATTCGATCGAATATTAGAGAGAATATAAATCTCAAAAAATTAAGCGATACAGCCTGTATGAGTACAACTTCTTTTTCTCGATTGTTTAAGCGAGAATTGGGTATAAGTCCCATTGAATTTGTGATTAATGAAAAATTAAAACATGCTAAGCAATTACTTAAAAATCCAACAATACAAATAAATGAAGTTTGTCACATGGCGGGATTTGATGATAGTAATTATTTTAGTCGTTTGTTTAAAAAACATGAAGGTATTACTCCTAAACAATACCAACTGCTCTATATAAATTAGCTTATTCAATATATTTTACGGGTTCTAAATTCAGCTCTTCTTCTGGTGTAAAAATACGATATTCAATTTGGAATGTTTTTTTCAAAGGTGTTTCTAATGAAAATCCGCCTACACCAAAAGCATCAATCACTTTCAAAGTAAAATGAGCATGTTTCCAATATTCGAATAAATCTTTATCAACCCAAAATTCGGTACCTTCAATTGTTCCAATACATACATCCCCCATACGTTGATAAAAACCTCCTTTTTCAAAGCATTGGGGTTGCGTACCTTCACAACAACCTCCTGCCTGATAAAACATAAGTTCTCCATGTTTTTCTTTTAGCGTTTGGATTAATGCAATAGCTTCTTGGGTAGCGTCAATTCTTTTTATCATGGTTTGTGAAATTTATTTATAAAAAAAGGCAAGTTCGAAAACTCACCTTTTTTCAATTAACAACTATTATTAAAAAAATCCTAGTTTATTTTTATCGTATGAAATCAACATATTTTTTGTTTGGCGATAATGACCTAACATCATTTTATGATTCTCACGACCTATTCCCGATTGTTTATATCCCCCAAACGGAGCTCCCGCTGGATAAGAATGGTACTGATTAATCCAAACACGGCCCGCTTGAATTGATCTTGGAACTTGATAAATTTCGTGTGCATCGCGAGTCCATAAACCTGCTCCTAAACCATACATGGTATCATTTGCAATAGCTATGGCTTCCTCGGTAGTTTTAAAAGTAGTCACCGCTAATACTGGTCCGAAAATTTCTTCTTGAAAAATTCGCATTTTATTGTGTCCTTTAAAAATAGTAGGCTGAATATAATACCCCCCTTCAAGATCTCCTCCCAATTTATTCTCATCACCACCTGTCAATAATTCGGCTCCTTCTTCTTTACCTAATTTAAGGTAAGACATAATTTTTTCTTTTTGTACTAATGAGGCTTGTGCTCCCATCATGGTCGTTTTATCTAACGGATCACCCATTTTTATAGCAGCGGTTCTTTCGATTACTTTAGCAATAAATTTATCGTAAATATCTTCATGAACTAACAAACGAGAAGGACATGTACATATTTCTCCCTGATTTAATGCAAATAAAACAGCACCTTCAATGGCTTTATCAAAAAAAGCATCGTCAGCATCAGCTACTGATTTCATAAAGATATTAGGCGATTTTCCTCCTAATTCTAAGGTTACAGGAATTATATTTTCGGTAGCATATTGCATAACCAAACGTCCTGTTGTTGTCGAACCTGTAAATGCAGCCTTAGAAACTTTTTTATTGGTTACCAAAGCTCTTCCTAATTCAGCTCCAAAACCATTAACAATATTTACTACTCCTGGAGGAAGAATATCCCCAATTAATTCCATTAAAACTAATATAGAAATTGGGGTGCTCTCGGCTGGTTTTAAAACCACTGTATTTCCTGCTGCCAATGCTGGCGCTAATTTCCAAACAGCCATTAAAATCGGAAAATTCCAAGGAATAATCTGAGCAACAACCCCTAAAGGTTCGCTTAAAGCAATGGAAACGGTTTGTGAATCTAATTCAGTTATCGAACTTTCTTCTGCTCTAATTACAGAAGCAAAGTATCTAAAATGGTCTATCGCTAAAGGAATATCTGCAGCCAAGGTTTCTCTAATGGCTTTTCCATTATCAATGGTTTCTACGGTAGCAATATATTCTAAATTGTCTTCTATAACTTGAGCAATTTTATTTAACAAATTACTACGTTCTGTAGACGACGTTTTTCCCCAAGTTTTAAAAGCTTCATCAGCAGCATTAACAGCTATTTCTAAATCCTCCTTAGTAGAATGTGCTGCTTGCGTAAATACTTTTCCATCTATTGGTGAAACCACATCAAAATAAGCACCATTGACAGGAGCTACAAATTTTCCTCCAATATAATTATCATACTTTGCCTTAAATTCAGGTCTTTGTGCTATATCACTCATAATATTTATATTTTTTAATTCTTTCAAATTTACTTTTATAGAATTCATAAGAGTAGCACAATCTTTTCAACTAACAGCACAAAACGAACATATTCTCTTTTTTAACTTAATTTTATTATACAATTCACAAAATATTAAACTTTAAAAAACCAATTACATAAATACACTCCCAAATACAACAGACACAAATAACATTAAAAAACCAAAAAAATTGTTTCTTTCTCCAAACTGCAATCCTTATATTTGCACCTCATTAAAATTTACAAATGAAAATATCATACAACTGGTTAAAACAATTCATTAAAACCGATTGGAATTCAGAAGAAACAGCAGCATTACTTACTGATTTAGGACTTGAAGTAGAAGTTGTTGAAAAATATCAATCTATAAAAGGAGGATTAGAAGGTGTTGTAGTAGGACATGTATTGACTTGCGAACAACATCCTGATGCCGACAGACTAAAAGTAACAACTGTTGATGTAGGAACAGGAACTCCAATACAAGTAGTATGCGGAGCTTCTAATGTTGCAGCAGGACAAAAAGTGCCTGTAGCCACTATTGGTACAGTACTATATGATAAAGAAGGAGGTTCATTTAGCATAAAAAAAGGAAAAATTCGCGGGCAGGAAAGCTACGGAATGATTTGTGCTGAAGACGAATTAGGTCTTGGAATGGGTCATGACGGAATTATGGTTTTAGACCAAGATTTAGCTCCTGGAACTCCCGCTGCAAAAGTTTTCAAAATAGAAAATGATGAAGTTTTTGAAATTGGCTTAACGCCAAATCGTGCCGATGCCATGAGTCATTTAGGTACAGCAAGAGATTTGAGAGCTGGATTATTACAAAATGGTGTTAGTGTCGAATTGATTACGCCATCAGTAAGTAATTTTAGAGTGGACATGCGTACGTTGAAAATTGACGTTAAAGTTGACGCGCCGCTTTTAGCACCTCGTTACTGCGGAGTTACTATTTCAGGAATTACAGTAAAACCATCTCCTACTTGGTTACAAGATCGCTTAAAAGCTATTGGAATCAATCCAAAAAACAATATTGTCGATGTAACTAATTATGTTTTGCATGATTTAGGACAACCATTACACGCTTTTGATGCAGCAAAAATCAACGGAAAAATCCATGTAAAAACAGTTGAAGCAGGAACAAAATTCACTACTCTGGATGATGTGGAAAGAACATTACATGAAGAAGATTTGATGATTTGTGACGATAAAGGTCCAATGTGTATTGCAGGAGTTTTTGGCGGACAAAATTCGGGAGTAACAAATAATACTACTTCTATTTTCTTAGAAAGTGCTTATTTTAATCCTGTAAGCGTTAGAAAAACAGCTAAAAGACACCAACTAAATACTGATGCTTCTTTTAGATTTGAAAGAGGAATCGACCCAACTATTACAGCTTATGCATTAAAACGTGCGGCTTTATTAATACAAGAAGTTGCTGGTGGAAACATTACTTCTGAAATCACCGATATTTACACTAAAAAAATTGAAGATTTCACTGTGTTTTTAAATTTTGATAAGGTGACTAAAATTATTGGGCAAAAAATCCCAAAAGACACTATCAAACAAATCTTAGTTTCATTAGACATAAAAGTAAACAGTGTTTCGGATGCTGGTTTGGGTTTAACCATTCCTGCTTACCGCGTGGATGTGCAAAGAGAAATTGATGTTATTGAAGAAATCTTAAGAGTCTACGGTTACAATAAAATTGATTTTTCGAATAAAGTAAACGCTACGATTTTTAATGCACCAAGAAACGAAGATTATAAATTACAAAATATTGTTGGAAATCAGTTGAATTCGCAAGGATTCCACGAAATAATGGCCAATTCTTTGACTACAGCTTCTTATGTTCAGCTTTCAGAAATGTTGAAAGAAGAGCACAATGTAACTATGTTAAATCCATTGAGTAATGATTTAGCAACTATGCGTCAATCGTTATTGTTTTCTGGATTAGAAGCCATTGCTTACAATATCAATCGTAAAAATTCCGATTTAAGATTGTTCGAATTTGGGAAAACCTATCATAAATTCCTTTCTGGATATGAAGAACACAAACATCTTACGTTGTTTTTAACTGGAAACAAAAACCAGGAAAACTGGACTAATCCTCAAAAACCTTCTGATTTCTTTTTATTCAAAGGCTATGTAGAAGGATTGTTTTCGAGATTGGGAATTCAAAAAACACAAAGCAGCCCAGTAAAATCAGATGTTTTTTCTGAAGGAATTGCTATTGGAACTGGACATAATATTTTGGTTGAATTTGGAGTAGTAAAAAAATCTATTTTAAAACATTTCGGAATCAAACAAGAAGTTTTTTATGCTGATTTTAATTGGGAAACGGTTTTAAAAACCATTCCTAACAAAATTAAATTTACCGAAATCACTAAATATCCTGAAGTACGAAGAGATTTGGCTTTGCTTATCGATCAAAATGTAGGTTATGATAGTATTTATGCGATTGCGAGACAAACAGAGAAAAGCTTGTTAAAAGACATCAATCTTTTTGATGTTTATGAAGGTAACAATCTGCCTGAAGGCAAAAAATCATACGCTTTAAGTTTCATTCTTCAAGATGATTCAAAAACACTTACAGATGCTCAAATTGATAAAATTATGGGCAAACTGCAAAAGAATTTTGAAACTGAACTTGGTGCAACTTTGAGATAAAAATCTAAAAAAAGCTATTAAAAAACCCATTCGCCGCGGCGAATGGGTTTTTCGTTTTTAACAATCTAAATTAACAACAACTATGATTTTGGTAATAAAACGGTATCAACAACGTGAATTATACCATTGGATTGGTTTACATCAGCAATGGTAACTTCTGACATTGAACCTTTCTCATCCGTGATGTATAATTTTTTTCCTTTCATCCAGGCTGTCAAAGTACCACCACTAACAGTTTTTAAGGTAGCTTTTCCATTACCTGCTTTGATAGCTTTTGCAATATCAGATGCATTCATCTTTCCTGCCACTACATGGTAAGTCAAAATGGTTTGCAACATTTTTTTATTTTCTGGTTTTAACAAAGTTTCCACCGTTCCTTTTGGCAATTTATCAAAAGCGGCATTTGTAGGTGCAAAAACAGTAAATGGTCCTTTGCCTTGCAATGTTTCTACTAATTCTGCTGCTTTTACCGCCGCTACCAGTGTGGTATGATCTTTAGAATTAACTGCGTTTTCGATAATATTTTTAGTAGGATACATTGGTGCTCCTCCTACTGTTACTGCTTTTTGAGCATAAGAAGTTGCTCCGAATACTAATGCAAAAAATGCTACTGATAAGAATTTTGTAGTTTTCATAAATGTACTTTTTTAAGTTATATAAAAGCATTTACGACAAGAGATTCTCTTTGGTTTTAAAAAATAAACATTTATTTTTTTTCTCTTTCACTTTCATACCTATCTAAACTTAAGTTAAAGCCTCCCCCCTTAACTCAAATACATTAATACAATGCTCAATTTTCAGAATACTTTTAAAAAAGTTTTATAACAAAGTGATTCTATTAGTAGTAGAATAACAAAATTATAATACCTTACTGAATCTGTTAATGATTTTTTTAGTAAACTTACAGTTCAATGCATACTTTATAAATTTTAATATATTATTGAATAGAGACAACTTCAAACAGATAAAGTTAGAATACTACTCACAAAAGGTTGATATAAAATAGTATTACTAAAAACTTTAATTAAAACAACAATCTCATTTTTTTTCAGAATGCTAAAAATAAAAACATTAATACTCGTCTTATTTATAATTCAAAATTATTGTTCGTATTCCCAAAAAATACTTCCGTTTGTTGAAAACTATAATAAATCAAATTATCAGGGCGACAATCAAATTTGGAATGTTGTACAAGGAAATGACAAGGCAATGTATTTTGCCAATAACCATTATTTATTGCGATATGACGGTGTGATATGGGAAAAGTATACTCTTCCTAATAAAACTATCATTCGTTCGATTATGGTTGAAGATGATAAAATTTACTCTGGCTCTTATAAAGAATTTGGATACTGGCACAGAAAAGAAGGGAAAATGCATTATGTGTCCATTACCAAAAAACTGAACTTATTTGATGAAAAAGATAATGAAGAAATCTGGAAAATTTTCAAGTTTAAAGGGGCTATTTATTTTCAATCCTTTAATGGAGTTTTTATTTATGATGGTAAACATATCAAAAAAATCAGATTTCCTTTTTTAATATCTTATTGTTTTGTAGTTGGTAAGAACCTGTATGTTGCCTCTGTAGAAAAAGGAGTTTTTAAGATGGATGGTACAAGAATTACAAGTACTAAGGGATGGAATATTTTAAAAAACACAGTTGTTCATGCCATTGAAAAACACAAAGGTAAAGTATATGTTTTTACTCAGAAAAAGGGAATTTTTATTCAAGACAATAATAATCTGATACCTTGGAATAATCCGTTAAATGAAACATTAAAAACAGCTACTATCAATGTGGCAAAGTTTACAAAAAATAATCAACTAATTATTGGAACAGGAAACAAAGGGATTTATATTTTTGATTTGACTACGAATACCTATAAAAATATTGATAGGGATAATGTTCTTATGAACAACTCCATTTTAAGCATCGGTTTTGACAAAGAAAATGATTTATGGCTTGGATTAGACAACGGTATTGCTCATGTTGAAATAAATTCTCCAATTTCAATATTTTATGATAATTCAGGGATTTTAGGTTCCGTATATTCCGTTGCAACTACTAACAAAGGCTATCTGATTGCTTCAAACCATGGCGTTTTCGAATATGAATCAGGAAAATTCGCAATGATTCCTAACACGCAGGGGCAAGCCTGGAATATTACTAAAATTGATGATAAATACATTATTGGTCACAACGATGGAACATTTTGTTATGATAAAGGTTCTTTTTATAAAATCAATAATGTAAGCGGTGGCTGGAATTTATCAAAAAGCAATATTAATAATACGCATTTTCAGTCGACCTATAGTGGAATTTTAGTTTATGATGACGTTACAAAATTAAACGAGCATGAAACAATTAAAAACATCATGAAACCTATAAAATATGTGGCGCAAAATAAAAAAAACGAACTTTTTGCTGCCGATAATTATCGGGGTTTATACCGTGTGCTGTACAACGATAAGTATGAAACCATAAAGGTTGAGAATATTACGCAACTAAATAAAATAGAAAATGATTTTGGAGTTAAGATTTTCGAATTTAGAAGTGAAATTCTCTTCTTAATTAATAATTCTTGGTATACCTATAATTCATTGACCAATAAGTTAGAAAAGAATGAATTATTTAATGATAATTTCGAAAACATTTCAGATGTAGTTGCCATTGATGAAAATCATTTTGTAGTACTTGAAGGTACAACTTTATATCATATTTATGCCAATGGTAATAAGTTTGTTTGGAACATAATTCAGGAAAAATATTACAAAGGAAAGTTGATTAATGATAACTTGAAGATTTTTAGAGATAAAAATAATTACTTATTAAATCTAGATGATGGTTTTATTTCTCTTCAGTTAAAAAATGCCAACAAGCAAAATCTAAACCTTAAAATAGTAGCTTTTAACAATCAAAATTTGGTTGATAAAGATGATAAAATTGATTTTAATTCTGAATTAAAAATTCATGTAGTCACAGGAATTTATGGCGCAAGTAAACCTAATTTGTTTTATAAACTTGACAATGCAACTAATTTTGTAGCCATTACTAATGGTTTGATTGTATTGAACAACTTAAGCAGCGGATCTCATTCTGTTGTTATTTACAAACATGATGGCGCTAGTTATGATGAGCTTTCTAGTTTTGATTTTAATGTAGCTCAACCTTGGTATTTTTCTTTTTGGATGATACTATTGTATTTAGTTTTGATTGGAACTGTTTTCTTTTTCTATTACAAATGGAATAAGTTGCGTTACATTCAAAAATTGAAATTGCAAGAAGAAGAACTAAAACATCAGAAAAAAATTCTAGAAATGGAATTGAAAGCAGAAAATGAATTGAATATTCAGGAATACGAAAAACATATTCTGGAACTCGAATTGCAAACCAAATCATCGGAAGTTGCGGGGAAATCATTGTCTATAGCCAAGCAAAGTCAAATGATTGATAATATTCAACAAATTTTAAATTCTGAAAAGGATTTTAATAAACTAAAAAGCGAAATCAAAAAAGCGATTAAAATTAATGAAGTAAATAAACACGAGTGGGAAATCTTCGAGAGCAATCTAAATCAAATTCACAATGAGTTTATCATTAATCTTTCTAAGAAGTTTCCAAACCTTACTTCAAAGGATATTAAATTATGTGTTTATCTTAAAATGAATCTTTCTTCTAAAGAAATTGCTCCCATGATGAACATCTCGTTTAGAGGAGTTGAACTTCATCGTTATCGTTTGAGAAAGAAATTAAACCTCTCTCAAGAAGAAAACTTGTCTAAATTTTTACTTACTATATAATTTATCTAGTTAATTTTTATGAATATTTTATTTTTAAACCTCTTTTTATACGTTATTACAATACATCATTACTACATCATAACGATATGTTAAAGCTATTTTAACTACACAATAACTAACTGTTATTCAACAAAATAACTCGTATTTTTTTAATTTTGATGTACTTATGTAGTAGCCCTACATGATGCACTACAACGTTGTAATTGCTTAATTTGGCTCTACTAACTCAAACGATCAAAAACTTATGAGAAATTTTATTTTTAGCTTTTTAGCACTATTGCTTCTACCCGCTTATATGTCGGGCCAAGCAATCAAAGGAAAAGTAGTAGATGGTAGTGGATTGGGAGTTCCCGGAGCCATTATTATTGCTGAAGAAACCAAAACAACTGTTGATACTGATTTTGATGGAAATTTTACGATTGATGCCAAAATTGGTGAAATATTAAGAATTTCAATGTTAGGTTTTGAGGCTGTTACTATACCAGCTTCTTCGGAACTAATGAATGTAATTTTAAAAGAATCTGAAGATACTAATCTGAAAGAAGTAGTAGTCATTGGTTATGGAACCAGAAGGGTAATTGATAATACTTCGTCCGTAAGTTCAATTAAATCTGAGGAAATTACAAAAATGAAAGTAGCGAATGCTTCTCAAGCCATACAAGGTAAAGCTGCAGGTGTTCAGGTTACTTCGTCAAATACCCCTGGCGGTACACCTTCAGTAGTTATTAGAGGAGTAGGCACCGCATTAGGAGGTAGAAATCCTTTGTATGTTGTTGATGGTATGCCAACAGAAAACATCAACAATATTAATACAAATGATATTACTTCTTATGAAGTTTTAAAAGATGCTTCGGCGCTTGCTATCTATGGTACCAGAGGAGCAAATGGAGTTATCATGATTACGACTAAGACAGGAAAAGGAAAACTTACAGTAGACTTTGATAGTTACATGGGTTTCAAAAGCGCATTGAAAAAAGTTGATATGGCTAATAGCGAAGAATTTGCCCGCTATAGCAATTCCGCTTTCAACGATCCAAATAGATTTTCATTAAATCAGCCAACTAATACAAATTGGTATGATGAAATTACAAGAACAGGTACATATTCAGAAACCAATGTTTCGATTTCCGGATCAACAGAAAGTGTTAAATACTTTTTAAGTGCTGGAAATTACGAAGAAAAAGGGATCCTCAATGGAACTAATTATGGACGTACCACAATTAGAAACAATAATGAATATAAAATTTCTGACAAATTAAAAGTAAGTCAAAATTTTAGTATCACTTCTATAAAAAATACTCCTCAACCTATGTCTGCATTTACTACAGCATACAGACAATCTCCAATGGTGCCAGTGCGCTATCCTGATGGAAAATATGGAGTTCCATTTGTAAATAATGGAATAGTAGCTGAAAGCGGTTCTCAATTTAACTCAGTAGGAAATCCTGTAACAGCTTTAGATTATAATAATGAAAAACAGCAAACTGTTATTTTACAGGGTGGTTTAAAATTAGATTATGATATCTTAAATTCATTAAAGTTTACCTCACAATTTAATGGAGAATTCTATACCTACAAACAGTATAATTATGTTGATAATTTTGCTCTTTGGCTAGCAGCAGATCCAACAAGAATTGAGTCAGATTATGACACAAATAGTTTGAATATAAATACTTTAACCAGAAACAGAGAGCAATACTTCAATTGGAATCTATCTAATTATTTCACTTACAATAAAGTTTTTAACGAAATACATAATGTAGAAGTTACAGCAGGTATTGAAACAAACGTAATTGGTATTAAAGAAAAACTAACAGTAACCAGAAAAAATGTTGAGGCTAATTCTAATTATTGGGCATTAGATAATGTTCCGTATGCTGCAGATGTAGTAGGATATAATGATGTAGCATTAAATCAGTCAAAATTATCGTCCTATTTTGGTCGTTTTCAATACAAATTGATGGATAAATATTTGTTTACTGGTACGGTAAGACGTGACGGATCTTCACAATTTTCAGAAAATAATCGTTGGGGAACTTTTCCATCTTTTGGTGTTGGTTGGATAGTGTCTAGAGAAAGTTTTTTAAGTAATGTAGAGGCGCTTAATTTATTAAAAATAAGAGGTTCCTGGGGACGTTTAGGAAATCAAAAAGTACCGCTTAATAATCAAACCTTTACTTCAGGTTTAAATTATGGATCAGGTTCTGGAACAACAATTGATTCAACGGTCGATCCAAATTTATCATGGGAGATTGTTGAAGAACTTTCCGGAGGTTTTGATTTTGAAATACTGGATAACAGATTAAAAGGATCTTTTGATTTGTATGATAAAAATACAACAAATGCTATTTTGTATGTTTTACCATTGTCTACTTCAGGTATTACTCAAAGAACGCCTTCACATGTTGGAGAAGTATCTAACAAAGGATATGAAATTGCATTACGTTGGGATGATAAAATAAACGATAACTTAAGTTATTGGGTAGGTGGTAATTTCTCGCATAATAAAAATAAATTAGCAAGTTTAACAAATCAAGGAATTGCACCAATTGTTGGTGGATCACTCGGAAATGGTCAAAATACTAAATTGCTTGACAGAACTTCTGTTGGACAACCGATAGGTAGTTTTTATATGTATGAATATGCAGGAATTGATCCAACAAACGGTCAGATGTTGTATTACACAGCAAATGGTGACAGGGTTGCTCAAGGGGCATTAAATGAGGTCAATGACAAAAAATATGTTGGTTCAGTATTACCAACTACCAACTACGGTGTTACTTTAGGGATGAACTATAAAAACATAGATTTTTCTGTTGATGGCTATGGAATAGGAGGAGCAAAAGTCTATAACGGTAAAAAAGCGCAGCGTTTTTCAGGAGAAAATGTAGAAGCTTCTTTAGCTAATAATTTTTGGACTCCAACAAACACTACGGCTTCAAATCCGGCTCCGTTTAACCAGGTTCCGGTTGCTTCAACATATTACTTAGAATCAGCTGACTTCTTTAGAATTAATAACATCACTTTGGGATATAAACTTCCTTTAAATGATACAGGTTTTATTAATTTCTGCAGAATTTACGTAAATGCTATTAACCCATTTATCTCTCAAAAATTCTCAGGATTTTCACCAGAAGCGTTAGGAGATGGCGAATTAGTAACAGGTACTCAGGGTATCGAGCTGGATGCTTACCCTTCATTGAGATCATTTGTTATTGGAGCTAATTTAAAATTTTAATATTATGAAAAGAATATATATATCAATGTTTGTCCTTGCCGGAATATTATTTTCAGGGTGTTCAGATGATTTTTTAGATGTTGATCAAACGGATAAAATTCCAGTTGATCCGGAATATGTTAATACGGATGCCAAGGCTAATGAATTAGTTACAGCAATATACAATCAATTTTTATCGTGGGATATGTCCTCTTTTGCATGGAATGCTGTTACGAGTATAATTTCAGATGATGCCGATAAAGGTTCTGATCCTGGAGATACTGGAACAGACAAAGATGTCATAGATGCCTTAACTTACAATGCTTCAACTCCATCATTCGAAGGTATCTGGAAAGCTAATTATGCTGGCATCAATAGA
This sequence comes from Flavobacterium magnesitis, assembly GCF_041729735.1. Taxonomy (NCBI): domain Bacteria; kingdom Pseudomonadati; phylum Bacteroidota; class Flavobacteriia; order Flavobacteriales; family Flavobacteriaceae; genus Flavobacterium; species Flavobacterium magnesitis. The sequence goes on from NZ_JBCFQK010000010.1 coordinate 106,891, forward strand.
GCTAACCAAGCATTAAATTTATTGCCACAACTGGATAAAGTTACTCCGGCATTGCAAACCAGATTAATAGGAGAAGCAAAGTTTATGAGAGCTTTTATGTATTTTACATTAGTTAGAGGGTATGGAGGCGTTCCTATCGTAGATCATTTACCTGTAGAAGGCTCAGAGGAGGACAGGATTATGCAGTTAACGCGTAAAACACCAGCAGAAGTATACGCTTTTATAGAAAAGGATTTAACAGAGGCAGGAGAAGCTTTATCAGATAAATCTTCTTATACAGATAATGATAAGCAAAGAGTTTCTAAAGGTTCGGCTTACGCTTTATTGGCAAAGGTCAGTTTGTATCAAAAAAATTGGCAAAAAGTGATTGACAACTGTGATAAAGTAACTGGTTATTCTTTAGTATCAGATTATGCATCAATGTTTAAAAAAGAAGGAGAATTTGGTTCTGAATCTATTTTTGAAATCAATGGTGTAGGTTCATCAACATCTGATCAAAAACTCGGAATTGGTAATTATACTGCTTCTCAGGCACCACGTGGGGCTGGTGGCTGGGGCTGGGGTTTCAATATACCCTCACAAAGTTTGGCAGATGCTTATGAAGCTGGAGATGTCAGAAAAAATGCTACGATTATCTTTAGAGGTTCAACTTTATACGATGGCAGAGTTGTAGCTTCAACTGTAACGAATCCAATGTATAATTATAAGGCTTATTCATCAGATTTTTATAATCAGGAATTTACAGATACAAATCTTAGATATTTAAGATATGCAGAAGTACTATTAATGAAGGCAGAAGCTTTAAATGAATTAGGACAAACTGGAGCAGCTATCCCCCTATTGAATCAGGTTAGACATAGAGCAAACCTGGGCGATACTCCTGCTGTCTCTCAGACAGATGTCAGAACTGCTATCTGGAAAGAAAGAAGGGTGGAATTAGCCTTTGAGCATGACAGATGGTTTGATATTGTAAGAACAGGTCAGGCTCCTGCTGCAATGGCGGCAGATGGAAAAACATTTATTGTTGGAAAACATGAGTTATGGCCTCTTCCTACCTTTTTTATTAGAGAATCAGTTGGTTATTCTTCTCAAAACCCTGGTGGATATTAATTAAACTTTACAATCACTTCCTTCAAAATTGTGGAGGAAGTGATTATTATTCAATACTAAAATTTTTATAATGATTAGGATTATAGTTTTATTTTTAGCTTTTACTTCTTTCAGTTGCGGCTCGAATACAGATAAATCAAAAGAAAATGCAGCGGAAAATACTTCTGGCGTAACATTGACTGATGAACAACTTCTTGATATTGTACAAAAACAAACTTTTAAATATTTCTGGGATTATGCAGAGCCAAATTCTGGCTTAGCACGAGAGCGTTATCATCCAGATGGAATTTATCCGGAAAATGATTCGAATATTGTTACAACAGGAGGTTCTGGTTTCGGACTAATGGCATTGGTTTCAGGAATGTCTCAAGGCTATATTACAAAAGAACAAGGTATAGAAAGACTGAATAAAATTGCAGATTTTTTAGGCAAAGCAGATCGTTTTCACGGTGCTTGGTCACATTGGATCGATGGAAATACAGGAAAAGTAAAACCTTTTGGAACTAAGGATAATGGTGGCGATTTAGTCGAAACTTCATTTTTGGTTGCGGGGATGATTACAGTCCGTGAATACCTGAAAGACGGCTCTGAAAAAGAAAAAGCAGTTGCTCAAAAATATGACGCCCTTTGGAAAGCTGTTGACTGGCAGTGGTATACTAACAATAAAAATGTCCTTTATTGGCATTGGTCGCCAACATATAACTGGCAAATGAATTTCGCTTTAGAAGGATATAATGAGTGTTTAATTACTTATGTATTAGCCGCTTCATCACCAACACATTCAGTTGACGCAAAAGCGTATCACAAAGGATGGGCAAGAAACGGTGATATTGTATCTTCTAATACAAAATACAATCTCCCCTTAATTTTAAAACACAATGGGGCTGAAGAATTTGGAGGACCTCTATTTTGGGCACATTATTCTTATGCTGGTTTAGATCCAAATCAACTGAGTGATAAATATGCTAATTACTTGGATTTGAATGTTAATCAAACAAAAATAAACTATCAGTATTGTGTCGAAAATCCAAATAAATTTGAAGGTTATGGACCAAGTTATTGGGGTTTAACAGCCTCTTATTCCAGAAACCCTGATGGTTCTATAGGATATAATGCGCACATGCCAAGTAATGATCAGGGGGTTATTTCGCCAACAGCAGCTATCAGCTCCATTGTGTATACTCCAAAAGAGTCCATTGCTTTAATGCGAAACCTTTATGAAAATCATAAAAATGAAACTTGGGGAAATGCTGGTTTTTATGATGCAGTTAGTTTGCATAATAAATGGACAGCAAAAAGATATTTGGCAATTGACCAAGGTCCTGAAGTTGTAATGTTAGAAAATTATCGTACAGGCTTATTATGGAAGTTGTTCATGAATGCACCCGAGGTAAAACAAGGCCTATTAAAGTTAGGTTTTCATTCTGAAAAATATAATTTTTAAAAACAATGAAGTATAAAATTATAGTAGTGGCACTTTTATTTTCATTGCATTCCTTTTCACAATCGGATGTCAATGGGAAACTAAAAACCGAGATTGTTGAAAAACACGAGTTAAGCTATGCTTTACACATTCCGGCAAATACCAAAGAAAAAAAGCCTTTGATTATTTTTCTTCATGGATCTGGTGAAAAAGGAACCGATATTGAAAAAGTAAAAGTGCACGGTCCGTTTAAATACTTAAAAATGCATGAATTGGACAGTTATGTTTTGGCACCTCAATGTCCAGAGAATGAATATTGGAATGAAGAAGTATTGTACCGTTTGATTTTAAAAATTCAAAAAGAAAACAATATTGATAGCAACAGAATTTATCTCACGGGTCTTAGTATGGGAGCTTGGGGCGCTTGGAATCTTGCTTTTGCACATCCGGAAACTTTTGCGGCATTAGTACCCATTGCGGGATTTGTAGACAGAGTTCCAATGATTGAGAATTGTAAAATTAAGGACATCCCTACCCGAATTTTTCATGGACTTCTTGATGATGTGGTTCATGTGGATTATTCCATAGCCATTTATAAAAAATTGAAAAGCTGTAATTCGAATGTTCAACTTACGATTTTTGATGATGCAGCTCATGATAGTTGGTCAAAAGTATATGACAACCCAGACATTTATGACTGGATGTTTAAACAAAATAAAAATAAATAAAATGAAAAAGACATTAATTGTAATTCTCTTAGGTTCCGTTTTCTTAGGATATAGCCAAAAGAAGCAAAATAAAAAAGCCGTTAAAATTCAACCAAAAACCGAATTTATAGCCGAGTTATTGTCAAAAATGACTTTGGATGAAAAATTAGGACAATTAAATTTACCAACATCCGGAGATATTACCACTGGTCAATCCACTAGCTCTGATGTGGCAAGAAAAATTGCAGAAGGTAAGGTTGGCGGTTTATTTAATATTAAATCAGTACAAAAAATTAGAGAAGCGCAAAAGATTGCAGTCGAAAAAAGCCGCTTGAAAATTCCGTTGATTTTTGGAATGGATGTTATCCACGGATACGAAACCACCTTCCCTATTCCTTTAGGATTATCTTGTACATGGGATATGAACTTAATAGAAAGAAGTGCTCAAATTGCAGCTCAGGAAGCAAGCGCCGACGGAATCAACTGGACCTTCTCCCCTATGGTCGATATTTCCCGTGACCCACGCTGGGGAAGAGTTTCTGAAGGTTCAGGAGAAGATCCGTATTTAGGAAGCCAAATTGCCAAAGCTATGGTGAATGGATATCAGCAAAATGACCTTTCAAAAAACAATTCAATTTTAGCCTGTGTTAAACACTTTGCATTATACGGCGCTCCCGAAGGTGGACGTGATTACAACACGGTTGACATGAGCCATATCCGAATGTTTAATGATTATTTTCCTCCATACAAAGCAGCAGTTGACGCTGGTGTTGGCTCTGTTATGGCTTCTTTCAACGAAGTTGATGGAATTCCAGCCACTGGAAACAAATGGCTAATGACAGATGTTTTAAGAAAACAATGGGGTTTTAAAGGTTTTGTGGTTACCGATTTTACAGGAATTCCTGAAATGATAGCACACGGAATGGGTGATCTTCAAACAGTTTCGGCAATGTCATTAAATGCCGGAGTTGAAATGGATATGGTAGGAGATGGTTTCTTGAGTACTTTGAAAAAATCATTAGACGAGAAAAAAGTAACAATCGAAGCAATTGATAATGCCGTTAAATTGATTTTGGAAGCAAAATATGACTTAGGATTATTCCACGATCCGTATAAATATTGTGATGATAAAAGAGCTAAAACAGAAATTTTTACAGCAGATAGCAGAAAAGAAGCACGCCAGATCGCAGCACAATCATTGGTTTTATTAAAAAATCAAAATCAAGCATTGCCACTTAAAAAATCAGGAACTATTGCACTTATCGGACCATTGGCGGATGCCAAAGAAAACATGCCGGGAACCTGGAGTGTAGCAACAAAAATGGAAAATGCAATTTCACTTTTGGCTGGGATTAAAGAAGTAGCAGGAAATTCCACGAAAGTTTTATATGCTAAAGGAAGTAATTTAGATTATGATGAAACTTTTGAAACCAATGCAACCATGTTTGGTAAAACGCTTCACCGTGATCCCCGTTCTAAAGAAGAATTATTAGCAGAAGCGTTAAAAGTGGCTGAACAATCTGATGTAATTGTTGCGGCATTGGGGGAATCTGCTGAAATGAGTGGGGAATCTAGCAGCCGTACAAACTTAGAAATTCCACAAGCACAGAAAGATTTATTGAATGCATTATTAAAAACTGGAAAACCAGTAGTTTTAGTTTTATTTGACGGACGTCCGTTAGTTATAAATGACGAAAATGCTACTGTTTCAGCTATTTTAAATGTTTGGTTTGCCGGTAGTGAAGCTGGTTATGCTATTGCCGATGTGCTATTTGGAGATGTAAATCCTTCTGGAAAATTAACAACAACTTTTCCAAGAAGCGTAGGTCAGATTCCAATTTATTATGCACACAAAAACACAGGAAGACCACTTTCTAATACAGAAGGAAAATTCGAAAAATTCAGATCCAATTATATCGATGAAAGAAACGAACCTTTATTCCCATTTGGTTTTGGTTTAAGTTATACCACTTTTGAATATTCAAACCTGAAAATTTCTTCTGATAAAATGAATTTCAGCGACAAATTAAAAGTAACTGTTGATGTAAGCAATACAGGAAATTTTGACGGAAAAGAAACGGTTCAATTATACATTCGAGATTTAGTTGGCTCTGTAACAAGACCAGTTAAAGAATTGAAAGGTTTCCAAAAAATAACACTTAAAAAAGGCGAAAAGCAAACGGTGACTTTTGAGATCACAGTTGAAAATTTAAAATTTTACAACTCTGATTTACAATCCGTAGCAGAACCTGGACAGTTTGATATTTTCGTAGGAGGAAGTTCAACTGCCGACAAGAAAGTTAGTTTTGAATTAACTAAATAATTTGGTTGGTTAATTAGTAATTGCCCTTCGTATTGGTTAACGAAGGGCTTTTTTTAATGACAAAGTTTTGATTTTTTTGCACACAAAGTTTGTCATTCCGTAGGAATCTCAAGATTACGATTTAGTTCTCTAAAAAAAATTATAAAAGATAAAAATGAAAAAAACATATTCAATTCTGCTTTTACTGTTATTGATTGGTTTTAATTTCAAGACATCAGCACAGAATGAACATGGAAAAACAGAATGGTTCGACCCAAATAAACCCGCAACTACTTATTGTAACCCAATCAATATTGGCTACAATTATACAACTGAAAATCACAATGGTATTCTAGAATCCCGTCGTTCAAGTGCCGATCCTGTTATCATTACTTTTAAAGGGGAATATTATTTATTTGCGACTAATCAGGCTGGTTTTTTCTGGAGTAAGGACATGTCTGATTGGAAATTTGTATACGGTAGTTTTCAAAGACGACCAGCAGATGATGACCAATGCGCACCAGCTGCCTGGGTAGTAAATGACACCTTATTTTATGTAGGTTCCACCTGGAAAAGAGATCATCCAATATGGAAAACAGCTGATCCAAAATCAGGAAGATGGTTACGACACGTTGATATAGCCCTATTACCAACATGGGATCCGGCCATTTTTCAGGATGATGATAAAAAAGTGTATGTGTACTACGGTTCAAGCGGAAAATTACCTCTTGTAGGTGTCGAAGTAGATTATAAAACATGGCTTCCAAAAGGAAATCAGGCTGATTATGCTAAATTATATAAAGCGACAGAAGTTGAAGATATTCAAAGACCTTATGGGGAAATAAAGGAAGTGGTTGGTTTAGATCCTGCTTCTCATGGATGGGAACGTTTTGGGGCCAACAATGATATGGAACCTGCACCTTGGGGTAACTTTATTGAGGGAGCATGGATGACCAAACACAATGGTAAATATTACATGCAATACGGAGCTCCTGCAACGGAATTTAAAGGCTATGCAAACGGAGTTCATGTAGGTGATCATCCGTTAGGCCCTTTCACTTACCAAAAGCACAATCCGATGTCCTATAAACCAGGCGGATTTGTAATTGGAGCGGGTCACGGAAACACTTTTGCCGATAATTACGGAAATTATTGGAATACTGGAACTTGTAAAATATCCATAAAAGATCGTTTTGAGCGTCGTATCGATATGTTTCCAGCAGGATTTGATGAGGATGGTATCATGTATTCTAACACATCTTATGGCGATTTTCCAATCGTACTTCCAACACAAAAACGGAATCATGAAAAAGGAGCTTCCTCTGGCTGGATGTTACTTTCATACAAAAAGCCGGTTACTGTTTCTTCTTCAGAAGATTGTATGGAAGTTCAAACGCATCGGGTAGACAATGGCGGCAAAAAAGTCTATGAAAAATTTTGTTATGGTGCAGAAAACTTAACAGATGAAAATATTCAAACCTATTGGTCAGCAAAAACAAGAAATCCAGGTGAATGGCTTCAGATAGATTTAGGAAGAAAAATGGAAATTAACGCTTTACAAATTAATTATGCAGATCATAAAGCCACTCAGTACAACAAAGCGATGGATATTTATTATCAGTATAAAATTTTCATGTCTGATGATGCTCAAAACTGGACATTGGTAATTGACAAATCGAAAAATGATAAAGATGTTCCTCATGATTATGTGGAATTAACAAAATCAATTGAAGCTCGTTACATCAAAATGGAGAATATCCATAATGCTTCAGGTTTGTTTGCCGTTTCGGATTTCAGGGTTTTTGGTAACGGATTGATGGAGAAACCAAAACCAGTTTCTGGATTTAAAGTAAACAAAAATACATCAGATACCAGAAATGTTATGATTGTATGGAAAAAACAAGCTGACGCAATTGGTTACACTATTTATTATGGGATTTCGCCTGATAAATTATACAACAGCATTATGGTTTATGAAGATAGTACTTATGATTTTAGAGGTTTAGATAAAGGAACAAAGTATTATTTCACCATTGAAGCTTTTAATGAAAATGGAATTAGTGCGAAAAATAAAATTATCGAAGTAAAATAAAATAGTTTTCATAGAAACAAAAAAAGTGAGATTCATAGAACCTCACTTTAGTATAAATAGTCTTTACAAATTCTTAATCACAAATTCACTTCTTCGGTTTAATTCATGTTGTTCTTCGCTACAAGATTCAATAGGTACACATTTTATGATTTGAACTTTTTCACCATAACCTTTAGCTAAAATTCGTTTCGATGGAATTCCTTGATTAATGAAGTACTCTCTGGTCGAATTGGCTCTTTTTGCAGAAAGATCTAAATTGTACTTATCATTTCCACGGCTATCCGTATGCGAACCTATTTCAACCACCATATCCGGGTATTTTTTCATCAATTCAATTACTCGATTCAAAATAGGTTTTGATTCTTTTCGAATATACCATAAATCATAATCAAAGTAAATAGGATCCGTTTTAATCAACAACCTTTCTTTGTCTTTTACGATATCTTTTTCAGTAGCAACAATTGCTTCAATTTTTTCTTTTTTCTTGATTTCGGCTTCTACAATCGCTTTTTTAGCTGCAATTTCTTTTTCAATTTTAGCTTTTTCAGCAATAATTGCAGCTTCTTTTTTCTTTAACGCTACAGCTGCTAATGCGTCTTTTTTCTTTTGCAGCTCAATAACTGCTGCTTCCTTTTTCTTTTGTTGCTGAATAGCTATTTCTTCTTTTTTGATACTTTCAGCGGATTTTAAAGCCATAGAAGCATCATTTATTTTCTTTCTATCCTTATTGGTTTTTAAGAACTTTGAAGCATTGGTATACTCTTCTTTTGAAGCATGAACGGCATAACTTTTTTCGCAATCAACCGAAAAAGAAAAACTTCCATCAGCAGTGGTTACAGCAGTTTCTATTTCTTTTTTATTCGCATCTTGCAAACTTACTTTCGTATTTTCCAAAGGAAGTTTAGTATCAACATCAGTAATAATTCCTGAAATATACTGCATGCAATTTTCAACAACTAAAGGCTGAATTTCACTCACTTCATATATGTCATCACTTCCTTTTCCTCCTTTTCTATTTGAAGCAAAATAACCGTGTTTGCTATCTGAATCTATTATAAAAGAAAAATCGTCATATCCTGAATTTACTGGTAAACCAACATTCATTGGCGTAGAAAACTCATTGTTTTTGATTTCAGAAACAAAAACATCCAAAAAGCCATAACCTGCATGACCATTAGAAGAAAAATACAGCTTATTATCTTTTGAAATAAACGGAAATTGTTCTTTTTTATCAGTATTAATTGTTGTTCCAAGATTTTTTGGCGTACCATAATCAGAACCTAAAATAGCCACACTGTAAATATCAAAAGAACCTAATGAACCTGGCATATCTGAAGCGAAATACAATGTTTTTTCATCATTGCTCAGTGCAGGATGTTCAACAGAATAATTATCGCTATTAAATGGTAAAGCAGTAATGTTTCTCCATTTTCCATCAATTAATTCGGCTTTAAAAATTTGGAGCATTGAGACTTTTTTATCATTTTTAGCTCTCACTCCATTTTTAGAATTGTTTCTGGTAAAATACACTGTCTTTCCATTTTTAGTAAAAACAGCATTCGATTCATGTAATGAAGTGGTTAATTCGATAGCGAATCTTTTAATCGAATCAATTTTAGGATTTTTAAGCGAAACCGACATTAAATCCAAGTAACTTTCGTTATTCCATTTGTACATTTTTTCAAAAGTAAATGGCTTTCTTATTACTGCCGAAAAGACCAATTTATCTTTATAGGGTATTGCTCCAAATTCTGAATTTGGCGTATTAATTACCATATTTTTAATATCATATCGATTGCCTAAAGCCGAGATATTTTCTAAAACCCGATTGGCTTTTTCAAAATTTTCTATGGCTTTTTGATTATTGGTACTCACAAAATAATCAAGCATCACTTTATTCGATTCCTCATAATTTCCTGCAGCTTTTAAAGTTTGCGAATATCTGAAAAAATCTTCGGCAGTAGCAGCTTCTGGAAATTTAGAAATTAAAAAACGATACTGTCTTTGTGCATTAGCGTAATCATTAGTATAATAATAAGAATCGGCTAGGTTTTTTACTACTTCAAAAGAACGGTTTTCGTTTAAAATAGTCTCATACACAGGAATGGCTTCACTGTAATAGGTTCTTTCAAATAAGCGTTTGGCTCTTTGTAAATCTTGCGTTTGCGCTTGCGTAAATTGTATTGTAAGTACAATTAAAATGAGGTATATTCTTTTCATCGCTATCATATTAAAAGAATCTTGGTGATTTATCATATCCTTTGCCTAGTAAATCTATATTAAACAATACAAAAACCTCATGTGTACCTGAGTTGAATTGTCCAAAATTAGAAGTCGTGTAATCATAAGCGTAACCTACGTTAATACTTGGCGAAACTTTAATACTCATTAAAGCACTTACGGCATCATCCCATCGATAGGCAGCGCCCAGTTCGAATTTTTCATTAAATAATACATTTGCCGAAAGATCTAAGGAAACCGCTGAACCTGGAACAATTTTAGACATAAATGCAGGCTTTAACTTAAAGGTATCTGATAAGTCAAAAACATATCCTCCGGTAAAAAACATATGGATTTTCTCAGAACCGAAGGCATTTATACCCGTACTCTCTTCAATATGTTTTGAAGAAAATAAATTAGGAGCCGATAATCCTAAATAATAACGATCGGTAAAATAGTAAGCTCCTACTCCTACATTTGGAAAAATACTATTTACGTTTTCAGCAAATGCCTGATCGGTTGAAGAATCGCCACTTTCGAATTTAAAGCCATTAAAATTAGTTTTAAATGAAGTAAATCCAGCTTTTAACCCCAAAGACAATTTTGCGCTACTGCTCACATCCAGAACATAGGCAAAATCAGCATAGAAGTTGTCTTCCTTTAAAGCTCCATCACCAATGTCATCTGAAATTATGGATAAGCCCATTTCGACTTTTTTACTCAAAGAAGTATGTCCAAAAAAGTTAAATGTTTTAGGAGCACCAATGGCTCCAGCCCATTGCGAACGATACAGAATCCCTAAATCTAACATTGCCTGAGTGCCTGTTGCATAGGCGGGATTGACAATGTTCATATTGTACATATAGTGTGTGTATTCAGGATCTTGCTGTGCAGATACTTTTATTACCAAGAATAAAAAACTGATACTTAATATTATTTTTTTCATTTCGAAGTTTAGTTTAATGTAATGAAAATCAACTATCGGTTTAGGTATAGTCTTCCCTGAACAGGTTTTTTATCTCCTTTATTAAATTGAAGAACATAAAAATAAACTCCGTTTGGCGCTATTCCATCAATTCCCACATTGTAATCTGAATTTCTACCAGTCCATTCTGGTTTATCACGATTTCCTTTGAACATTAAATTTCCGTAGCGGTTGTAAATTTCTAAAGTAAAATCAGGATAGATGAATTCAATTTTTGGAATTCTAAAAACGTCATTTACCTGATCACCATTTGGAGAAAATCCATCTGGAATGAAAAAATCAGGCGTTACATTACAATTAGAAAGCGAAACCGTAACTTCTAAAGCATCCGAATAACAATTAGTAGCAGTTGAGAAATTATAACCATAATAAGTCATTCCTTCAGTCAAAAGTGTGTCTGAAGTTAATTGATTGCCATTTGCAGCAGCATCAAACCAATATAAAATTCCACTTGCAGTTGTTTTATCACTTAAATTTTGAATGGTTGGTTGATCTAATCCGCAAAAGTTTTCACCATCGGTATCTAATGTTGGCGAATCAACCGTATTAATAGTTACGCTAACAGCTGTTCTTCCCGATTCACATCCTGTAGAATTCACTTCTTTTACATAATAGGTTCCTGTAACCAAGAGCGTTGTGGCACTTAAAACCGTAGTACTTGAAGCAGAATCAAACCATTGGTATTGCGAGCCATTTGGCGTTAAACTGGCAATGGTACTTAAATCGTTTTTGCAAAAATTAAAATTATTGCCAACTGGATTAGCAGGAATAGCACTCACAGAAAAGGACTGATTTTTATTCAAATTAATAGCGGTACAACCATCTGAATTATCCAATAAAGTATTCAGTGTGAATGTGGTGTTTCCTGGATTAGTAAGAACTGAAGCTGGAATTACAAAACTCGCATTACCTGAATTCACGGCAAGAGTAACGCTTTGATTCGAAATTACATTTGCAGCTGATAAAGAATAATCTAAAGTAATATTAGTCAAACTTCCTAAGCCCGAAAGCTGAATTGTGGCCTCTTTATTCAAACAGATATTATTGATGCTTAAAACAACTGCAGCAACATTCGGTAAAGGCTTAACCGTAAATACCTTTGACAAAGCTGCTGTATTTGTACAGCCCGTTGTTAAATTGGTAATGTTAGTAATATCCAAATTGGTATTCACACCCACATTTGGAATCAAATTAGCGGGAATTGTAAAAAGCCCCACACCATCAGTGACCGTAAAATCCAGTTGCTGGTTTGTAGCCGTATTATTTCCCGATAAGTTATAAGTGATGCGGTAATTTCCATTAGTCAAATTAGTATCCCCTGAAATTTCTACCTGAGCTGGTAATCCTTTACATATTGGATCAATTTTTACAGTAGCCGAATTGATACGAGGCAAAGGAGAAATAGTTAAAACATCTGAAATAGTGCCTAGAATACTAGTACAAACTCCATAACTATTGGTATAAACAATATTTGTAATAGTAAAAGTATAATTCCCTACCGCCTGCAGATTTGCAGTATCGACATTAAAAGTAAAAGTTCCGTTTATAAAATTTCCATTTACAACATTACTTACGGTAGTAGAACTATTGCTTATGGTATAAGTAACATCGTATTCTCCATCAGGAATGGAGTGTGGTTCTTTTTTTAAAATTGCGGTGTAAGTTGCAGTAGCTATTTCGGTTTCGCAAATATCCGAATTCACTACTAAGGTACTTCCTGTAAAATCTAATGGTTCTTCGATACTAATTTTGACAGTAGTTTTTGATTCTGTACAAATTGGATTTGTTGATAAAACAGTATAAGTAAATTCATAAATTCCAGGACCACGGGTATTATAAATGTTCTGAACATTAATACGGTTATCATTTAAACTCGTTATTTCATTAGTCACAGACTCAATTTCACTCCATCTTCCTCCTGGATCCTGACCTTGTAATCGAGTATTCAAATTCAAATTAGAGTACGCTGCTAAATTATCAGTACTACACAAAATAAAATCATCAGAATTACCTGATATTGGCTTTCTAAAAACAGATACCGAAACCGTAGCCGATTGTGCAGGACAGCTATCTACAGCAGCAATGGTATAAGTGTACGAATAAGTTCCTACACCTAAATCTTTTGGATTAATAGAACTTCCCAATAACGTAGCAGGGTTTCCATTAGCAGTCCAAATTCCATTTTGTTGAGGAGCTAGTTGGGTTCCATCAAAAGCTAAAAATAAATTAAAAGACTCTACATCATTACAAGTAGAAACATTGGGACTGGTAACTCCTGTATAAGGCCCAATATTTACCGTGATAGTTGCTTCGTTATCGACGCAAACAGAAGAATGCTGAACATAGGTGTAACTATAAACACCACTGTTTTGTAATGCTTGAGCATCCAATATTCCATTAAATTCATTTTCTTCCAGCGGTTTTGAATTATCAACCCAAACTCCTCCGGCAGTTGGATTTCCGCCCAAAAGATTAAAAAGGTTAATATTTCTATTGGCTGGATCCTGAATATCACAAATAGTCAGACTTGCATCTTCTCCAGCGCATTGCGAGTAACTATTTGAGGATAAAAAGAATAGAAAAAGAATAGAGCATTTTATAAAATTGTGTTTTATAAAAGAAAGTAGTTTTATTATCATACTGTACTTTTTAGGTTAGATTTTGGGGGTATCATAATGCTAATGTAAGAAATAAATTAGCAATAAAATCAAAAAAAATCAATAGTACTATCAAAAAAAAAAGCCTCACATTACTGTGAGGCTTTTCTATTTAAAGAATCAGAAAATTATTTTTTCTCTGATTTTTCCATTTTAGCTTTCAATGCTGCTAATACATCATTGTTATCTCCTAAAGTTGCAGCTGGTGCATTAGTAGAAGCGTTTGAAGTATTTTCAGTAGCTGCTTTCACATTTTTCTCTTCTTCTTCACGGAAGATAGCTGTGTGAGATGCAACAACTCTTTTGAATTCTTTGTTGAATTCGATTACTTTGAAATCAGCAGATTCACCTTTTTTCAATTTCTTTCCGTCTTCTTTTTCAAGGTGACGAGTAGGAATGAAAGCAACGATATCATCTCCAAATTCTACAGTAGCTCCTTTGTCAACAATTTCAGAAATTTCACCATTGTGGATAGTTCCTACAGCGAAAGAATCTTCGTATTGATCCCAAGGATTAGCAGTAGTTTGTTTGTGACCTAAAGATAATTTACGTCCGTCAACATCTAATTCTAATACAACTACATCTAATTTTTCACCAACATTTACAAATTCAGATGGGTGTTTGATTTTCTTAGTCCAAGATAAGTCAGAGATGTAGATTAATCCATCAATTCCTTCTTCTAATTCTACGAAAATACCAAAGTTTGTAAAGTTTCTAACGATACCTGAATGTTTAGAACCTACAGGGTATTTAGAAGTAATATCAGTCCATGGATCCTGAGTCAATTGTTTGATACCTAATGACATCTTACGATCGTCTCTATCTAAAGTTAAGATAACTGCTTCAACAACATCACCTACTTTTACGAAATCCTGAGCAGAACGTAAATGAGTAGACCATGACATTTCAGAAACGTGGATTAAACCTTCAACACCTTCAGCAACTTCGATAAACGCACCGTAATCAGCGATTACAACTACTTTACCAGAAACTTTATCACCAATAGTTAAGTTAGCATCTAATGCATCCCATGGGTGAGCGTTTAATTGTTTCAATCCTAATTGAATTCTTGTTTTCTCATCATCAAAATCAAGGATTACAACGTTCAATTTTTGGTCTAATTCAAGAACTTCAGATGGGTGGTTGATTCTTGACCAAGAAAGGTCAGTAATGTGGATTAATCCGTCAACACCACCTAAGTCAATAAATACACCGTAAGAAGTAATGTTTTTAACAACACCTTCTAATACTTGTCCTTTTTGTAATTGACCGATGATTTCTTTTTTCTGTACTTCAATATCAGCCTCGATAAGCGCTTTGTGAGATACAACAACATTTTTGAATTCGTGGTTGATTTTTACCACTTTGAATTCCATAGTTTTGTTTACGTAAACATCGTAGTCTCTAATTGGCTTAACGTCAATTTGAGATCCTGGTAAGAACGCTTCAATTCCGAAAACGTCAACGATCATACCACCTTTAGTTCTGCATTTAACGAAACCATTAACGATTTCTCCAGTTTCATTAGCTGCAATAACTCTATCCCAAGATTTAATAGTACGTGCTTTACGGTGAGACAATACTAATTGACCTGTTTTGTCCTCACGGATGTCAATTAATACCTCAACTTTGTCACCTACTTTTAAGTTTGGATTGTAACGGAATTCATTTAAAGAAATAACACCTTCAGATTTAGCATTGATATCAACGATAACGTCTCTATCAGTAATTCTAACTACAACTCCTTCAACTACTTCTTCTTGATCTGTAGAAATGAAAGTTTTTGATACTAATTCTTCGAATTCTAGTAAGTTTTTTTCATCTACTGCATCAATACCTTCTTCAAAGTTGTGCCAGTTAAAATTTGCTAAAAACTCTTCTTGTGATTTAATTTGTTCAGACATGCTGATAAAAAATTTGTATTCTGTATTCTCTCGAGTTTCTTAATGTGATAGAAAACAACAGAAGTTGTTTGTATAATTAGTTGATACCTAAAGGAAACTCTTATTCACCAAAAGGTGCGCAAAATTAATTCTTTTTTATGTAACTACAAAACAAATCCCACTGATAATCACCACTAAACCCAAACTCAACACCATTTATACACTTTTTTTCTTTTTCAGGAGCACAATGAGTTGGTTTTCAAAGCACTTCCCTCCTGCTGTCCGCTCTATCTCTTGTCTCGTCTTTAGAGACGAAACAAGAGGATGCCGCTTCCATCAGGGCTATTTAGTTCGTTTTGTTTCTAGAACAACTTTTGTAAGAATATTTTAATATATTTGAGTAATCAAATACAAAAAAAAAAAAACTTGCGCCCATTGCTTTATTTTTAGAACATAACAGTTCTAATTTATACAACTATATTGGAGTTGGTAGCAAGTCTAAAAAAAACAAAATATGAACACAACAGATAAAGATAATTTTTTCAATGCAGTCGAATCTTTAAAAAAATATAGAAGAGCTGATCTTGTAGATGAAAAGGGAAGAAATTTATTAGAGAAACTTTATACTGATTTACTACCAAGTGAGCATATTTTAAAGAAAAGCTTAAAAGATAATACTACTTATTTAGTTGGAAGAAAAGGAACTGGAAAATCTACCATATTTTTAAGAATTGAACAAGAATTAAGAAAAAATGATTTTTATTTACCTTGTTATATTGATGTAAAAACTGTTTATGAATCTGCTCAAACAGAATATATCAATTTGGATTATCTTACTGAATACTTGGATCCGAAATCATTACAAAAATATTTAATTGAAAGAAGCTTTTTACAGAGTGTCCTTTCAAGACTATTAGTTGAAATAAATTTACGATACGATACATTCTTCCATAACATTTTAGATGCTATTTCTAACACTAAATCAAAAAAAGTGAAAGAAAAAATAGAAGCACTTAAAAATAAAATCGAAGACAATGAAGCTTTAAAAGAAATAGAAATTCCTATAATTAAGAATATTGCATTCAACAAAAAAAACTCCAATTCAACTGCAAAAGAAAAACAATCACAAACAGGTCCAATTGATTTAAAAACAGGAATATCTGAAAAAGGTTTAGATGCTTCTATATCTTTTAACGACAGTTTTTCGAAAAAAGAAGGAATTAATAATACATCTGAGGTTGAAACAAATTTTTCTTCAGTTTATATGCAAATATTTCAAATAAAAACATTCATAGAAGAAGTTAAAGAGGTTTTAAAAGACTTAAATATAAAACATATAGTAATTTTATTAGATGATTTCTCTGAAATTGATGATACAGCAATTGAAACCTTTGTTGACGTTTTGTTAGCCCCATTAAACAATTGGTCCGAAGAGTTCATTAAATTCAAAATAGCTGCTTACCCTAATAGAATTCATTATGGAAAAATCGATCCCGGTAAAATAGATATTATAAACCTTGATTTTTATAATTTATATTCAGAATTCGAAAGAAATAAAATGGAAGAAGGAGCTATTGATTTCACAAAAAGATTAATAGAAAAAAGAATTACCTTTTTCACTGGTAAAAGTTCTAGTGATTATTTCGACACTAGCAGAAATACAATTGAAGAATATTATGAATTAATTTTTCAAACTTCAATGAATGTGCCAAGAATTATAGGTTATATTTTATCATATTGTTATCAAAGTAAAATTATTTATGACAAAAAAATAAATAAAAGCGATATTGAATCAGCTGCACAAAAATATTATGAAGATAAGATTGAACCCTTTTTTCATAAAACAACTTTCTCATTAATGTCTATAAATGAGAAAATTGATATTCTACAATTACGAGAATTACTTTTAAAGTATACTGATAAACTTACAGAAATAAAAAGAAAAATAACAAGTTCTGAATATTCTGGAGAATCATATATCGTAAGTTCACCGTATGCTAGTCATTTTCATTTTATTCCAGAATTAGAAAAATTTCTAAATACATTAGAACTTAATTATTTTATAAGTAAGTATACTGAAATGAGTGATAAAGACGGAAAACTAGTTTCTATTTATTGCATAAATTACGGTTTAGCTGTAAAAAATAATTTAATGTGGGGCAAACCAAAAGGTTCAAAGCATAGAAAGTATTTCATTGAAAGACCCTTTAATTTTAATCCATTAATAAAAGATTTTCTTGCTTCCTCCAAAAGAACACATTGTATTAATCCAGAATGCAATCAGACTTTTACCCAAGACCAAATTCCTTTGTTAGAATTTACAAATTACACTTGTAATAAATGTCATAGCCAAGTCATTTCAGAAAGTATTGCAGAAAATATTCAAAATGAATTAAAACAAATTGAAAATAAAGACTTACTACCTGAAACAGATATAAATATAATTATGGAACTTGCTAGCCAAAACAAACCTTTAATCGCAAGAGAAATTGCTGAAGAATTAGATTTGTCGTCACAATCAATAGGTCAAAAAAACAAAATGCTTGATTTGAAAAAAGGTCTAATAAAAAGAAATAAAGATGTAAATCCTTTTTCTTATGAATTGACTGAATTAGCAAAGAATATGTATAAATAAAACCCATTAAAAAATGAAAAAATCCACCTTACCAATTTTTTCTTTTTTGATTGTATTGTTTTTGCTACTACAATCTTGCAACAACTCAAAAACAAATCATTTGGAAACAAATAAAACAACTCAAAGTTCAAGTAATCCAGAAAAGCAACCATCCACAAATAAAACTACAAACCAAATAGAAGTTTTTGATGCGAACAAAATGCTATTTAATGGAAAATTGGGCAGGTATTTTTCATTGAAAGAATTTGAATTATTTTTTGGAAAAGCGGACAGTACAAAACTAATGAGCGAAGAAGAACCTTGTGCTTATATTTTTGAAAATCCCGATGGAAGCAAAGATTTAGAAGACAAATATTTATACAAAAACGGCTCCCGATTTGAAAACAGCAAAGATAAAGTTGCCATTGATGAATTTCGTTTTACTAAAAAGAACTACCTAAAATACAATAATGTAATTTTAAATTCGCATACTACAATAAAAGACCTTAGAAAATTATTCCCTAATGCGGTCAACGCAATTGACACTTTAGATGTTTATGGAGAAGGTAAATTACAAGTTATTCAATTAAGAGAAGACAAAAACAATATTTCTGACGGACATATTAAAGTTTTTCTAAAAAACGGGAAACTGTATTTTATGCATTGGTGGTTTCCTTGTTAAAACAAATCCACATCCCCAAGATAATTGCAATTAATATATTTCGAAAAATTCGCGATAAAAAATCATTTTAAAAACAGAAAAGTCGCCCGTTTCAATACAGAAACAGACGACTTTTTTAATTTAATATGCAATTTGAATTACACTAATCGCTCAACATTTACAATTTCTAATTCCTTTTGTTCAGCATTAAAATTCCAGTAAATTACATCGCCTATCTTACATCCAACGAGAGCCAAACCAATGGTACTTAAAATAGATTCGGTATTGTTGCGTCTTTTTGCACGATCAGGCGCTACAAGAGTATATATTTCCTCCTGATTTGTAACTTTATTTTTAACTGTAACTTTTGTATCAATTGTTACCACATCTAAAGGCAAATTTTTTCGGGTAACCTGTTTTGCTTTTTTTAATTGATTTTTTAAAACTTCTTCTTCTTCAACAGTTACTTTTTTTCTTCTAATATGATCTTTAATCAAATCATAAATACCTGTTGTTAATATAATTTCTTGTTCTGCAGCTTGAATCATTTTTTGTTTTTTTTTATCAATACTTAAAGCTTCATTGAATAGTACCCAAAATTATTCCTCCCATATACTTTCGAATTGGAAAAGAACAACAATAAATCAGCTTAGTAATGATTGATGAATTATTAATTTATAAAGAAATAGGAAAAACTCCCTGTCTTGGGCAGACAGGGCTTACTTTATAAACTCTTTAGAACATTTTAGGAATGAGTCGTCATGCAAATAGAACAATATAAATAAATGCCCTATTGCAACGGTAATGATTGAATAAAAAAATGAGAAATCCATAGTCTTTTCAATTGAAACAGCAAGCTACAAATTAAAAAGGGAACAACAAATCCTTTTAACAATTTGAAAAGATTTAAAGCATTCACTAGACAAGTAAAAAACTAACTTATTGGCAGACTATTCCAACTTGTAATTTTCAATCACTTTTGGATCGTGTTTATGTTTAAACAAAATGCCAAAAGCCACAGCAATAATTAAAGCATACAAAGCAAATGACAACCATATACTTTGCCAGTCTTTCATAAAAACAACCTGACTTAAAACTCCGTTTGGATCAACTTTTATATGCTGATTTCTAACAAAATCCATCAATAAAGTATTGTAAGATTCGGTTTTTAAAAAAGCAGCTAATTCGGTAGTATTTTTAAAGGATTTAGTAAAAAAACGATCTATTGCCCATCCCGAAGTAAAACTTCCTATGACAGCGCCAAAACCATTCGTCATCATCATAAACATTCCCTGAGCCGAAGCACGGTTTTTAGAATCGGTATTGGTTTCTACAAATAAAGAACCTGAAACATTAAAAAAATCGAATGCCATTCCGTAAACAATACAAGACATTATAATCATCCACAAGCCATCCAGCGGATTGCCAAAAGCAAAAAAAGCAAAACGCAACACCCAGGCCATCATGCTAATTAACATTACTGTTTTTATCCCAAAACGCTTCAGGAAAAACGGAATTGCTAATATAAATAAGGTTTCAGATATTTGAGAAACAGACATTATAATTGTGGAATATTTCACCACAAATGAATCTGCATATTTAGGAAAATGTTTGAATTCATCCAGAAAAATATCGCCGTAGGCATTCGTCAGCTGTAATGTACTTCCCAGAAACATGGAAAAAATAAAAAACAATGCCATTTTATAATCAGCAAATAACTTAAACGCACCCAAACCGAGTATATCAATTGTAGAAGCTTTTTCTTTTATTAGTTTTTGCGGTTTACTTTCTGGTAAAGTAAAAGCATAAATCCCCAGGATAACCGCTGCAATTCCAGCAATATAAAACTGATACGCTGTTGCTTTATTCCCTGTCAGATTAGTTATCCACATTGCTGCAATAAAACCAATAGTTCCATAAACCCGAATAGGAGGAAAATCTTTTACAATATCACTTTTACTAATAAGTAATCCATTATAAGATACTGAATTACACAACGAAATTGTGGGCATATAAAAGCACATTGCCAGTAAAATTACATAGATAAAAGTAGCGGATTCAGTTATTATTGGTAAACAAAATAAAACTCCTGCATACAGCAAATGAAGTATTCCATATAATTTTTCAGCATTTACCCATCGGTCAGCAATAATTCCTGTTAGCGTAGGCATAAACAAAGAAGCTATTCCCATGGTACTAAAGACCAAACCAAATTCTGTTCCATCCCAGTTTTTTGTTCCAAACCAGTAATTCGCAATAGTAATCAACCAGGCTCCCCAAACAAAAAATTGGAGGAAACTCATTAAAGCTAGCCTAAATTTCATACTCATTGGAAGATTTTGTTTATTTAAAAATCCTAGAAATCAAACACTAGTTAGAGCCTGTTTAAATTTATTTATTTTTTTAATAAATTTTCTTTTCCCCGTCCCTAAAGGGTGGAAAATTTCTTAAAAATTCATCAAAATTACACCCTTTAGGGTTTGGGGAAATTAATTTTGATGAATTTTAAACAGGCTCTTATACATAAAATCAACTCTTTTTAAGAATTTCATCCACTAGATTTAAAACCAAATTAAACTGTTCCTCACGATTAAGATTAGAATTATCAATTTCTACTGCATCATCAGCTCTTACTAATGGCGAATTGCTTCTGTGTGTGTCGATATAATCACGTTCTTCCACGTTTTTATAAACTTCTTCAAAAGTTACAGTATCTCCTTTTTGGACTAATTCATCATAACGTCTTTGAGCACGGGTTTGCGCACTTGCAGTCATGAATATTTTAAGTTCGGCATCAGGAAAAACAACGGTTCCTATATCTCTTCCATCCATTACAATACCTTTGTTTTTTCCCATTTCTTGTTGTTGTTCTACTAGTTTCGTTCTAACTTCAGGAATTTCGGCTACTTTGCTGACAAAACTAGAAACTTCAATGGTACGAATTTGCTTCTCCACATTTTCATCATTCAAATACATTTCGGCAAAACCCAAATCAGGATTAAATTGAAATTGAAGACGAATGCTTGGCAAACTATTTATCAATGCTTCTTTATCAAAAGAATCCGTATTAATATATCCATGTTGCATCGAAAAAAAAGCAATAGCACGGTACATAGCACCTGTATCCACATATACGTAACCTAGTTTTTTAGCGAGTTGTTTAGCCAAAGTACTTTTTCCTGTAGAAGAATATCCATCAATTGCAATTGTAATCTTTTTATCCAAAATGAAGTTATTGAAAATTAGTAGTCAAATAAAAAAGCAATAAAAGTACATTTTTTTAAGCTTAACAAGCAAAGATTTTGTGGATATAATACCGTTTAGTAAT